>CANPXD010000125.1 GCA_947585615.1 uncultured Clostridia bacterium | reverse complement strand
ATAATGGAGTATTTTTTCGCCAATACTCTCGCCTTGCTTGTAGCTCGGCGCTCTTATTTTTACTAAAGCGCTCTATCACCCCCGGTAAAACCGGGGGTTTTCATGCATATAGCCAAACAATGAAACCGAACAGTTGGATTCAACTGTTCGGTTTTGTAAATTAAATTTAACAAATTTTTTTGGAAAATTGATTTTCTTATTAAAAATGTGGCTGACTCCGGCCGCATTTATATATTTTATTCACTTAATGTGCCGAGTACTTTATATAGAAGCCTGTATAGCTGTAAAGCCTCATCTGATTCCAGGCTGATACATTGTGCTATTTTCTGCGGAACGACGACTGCTTTTTCTTTCAGTTTTTCACCGAGGTCGGTGATTTCAACAATAAGAACGCGCTCATCGTCTGTGCTGCGGTAACGCTTTACAAATCCCTTTGTTTCCAGAACTTTAAGTAGGGGAGTCAGGGTGCCGCTGTCAAGATACAGTTTTTTTCCAAGCTCTTTTACACTGATTTTTTTCTCTTCCCAGAACACCATCATCGCAATGTATTGTGTATAAGTCAATCCAAGCTCGTCAAGGCAGGGCCGGTATTTTTTTATTACTTCTCTTGATGCGGCATATAGTGGAAAGCATAACTGGTTTTTTAGTTTCAGTGCGTCATAAACAGATTTATCCATTGTTCCATATTCTCCTGTGTTCAATATTTAATGCGTGTTTATTAAAGCAGACTTTTTATATTAGATTCAATTTTATCGGGCGTAACTGAAGGACCGAACCTGTTTACAACGTTGCCGTTTCTGTCTACAAGAAATTTTGTGAAATTCCATTTGATATGTCCGCCGAGAACTCTATCTTTGATTTGTGATTTAAGATAAACATAAAGGGGAATGGTGTTTGAACCGTTTACCTTTATTTTAGCAAACTGTTTGAATGTAACGCCGTATCTCGACTGGCAGAAATCAACGATTTCATCTTCAGTACCGGGTGCCTGACCGGCAAACTGATTGCAGGGAAAATCAAGAATTTCAAATCCTTGCTGCTGATATTTTTTATATAAATTCTGCAAGCCTTCATATTGCGGTGTAAAGCCGCAGCCGGTGGCTGTGTTTACAATAAGCAGAACTTTTCCCTTGTAATCCGAAAGGCTCACGTCTGCTCCATCCGCGTCTTTTACAATATAATCATATAGACTCATTGATTTTGCCTCCTTAACAGTTGAAAAAAAATTTAATTGTGCAAAATTAATTATAACATTAAATTTTACTTTGTCAATATCATACAATATATTTTCCGGTTTTCTCTATGAAAAATGAATTTGTGTTGACGTTTATAGATTTAAATGATATAATGAATTTGTTAACTTTTTATAAATAAATGTATGGAGGGAACATAGTATGAAGGTTCTAATGATTGGCGGTACCGGTCTTCTCGGTTCTGCTGCGGCTCAGATTTTTGTTGACCGCAAAAATGAAGTAAAAACGCTTTCTCTGCCGCCGCTTCCGCAGGGCGCTCCGCTGCCGCCGGAAATGGAAATTGTATTTCAGGATGCAAATAAGCTTTCAGATGATGAAATGCTTGAGCTGATGAAAGGCTACGATGTGTTTGTATTCGCAACAGGCGTAGACGAAAGGGTTGAATTTCCGGCTCCTGTTTACGAGGCTTATTATAAGTATAATATTGCTCCTCTTGAAAGGTATCTTCCTCTTGCAAAGCAAGCGGGAATGAAGGGAGCGGTTGTCTGCGGCTCATATTTTGCATGGCTTGCAAAAGAACGCCCTGATATGAACCTTTGCGCCAAACACCCGTATATCAGAAGCCGCGTCGAGCAGGAAAAGGTCTGTGAAAAGTATTCTGATAAGAATTTCGGTGTTTCGGTTCTTGAACTTCCTTATATTTTCGGAACTCAGCCCGGACGTAAGCCTGTTTGGGTAATTCTTATAGAGCAGCTCCAGAGGTTTGAAAAAATGCCGTTTACTATGTATCCCGCAGGCGGCACAGCTATGCTAACTGTACGTCAGGTTGGCGAGGCTCTCGTAGGTGCGTCAGAACAGGCGGTTGCCGCTGCCGAAAAGGGTGAGGCAGGCTTCCGTGCGTACGGTATCTCCTGTGTCAATATGACATGGAGAGAATTCCTCAAAATTGTTTACCGTGCTATGGACGGTATTCAGGACAGAAAGATCGTTGACGTTCCCAAGTGGACTTTCCAGGCTTTCGGACTTGTAATGCGCAAGGATTATGCCAAGAGAAATGTTGAATCCGGTATTGACCCCGTAGGTCTTGCTGAAATTATGGGAATGAATCTCTTTATTCCAACAGATGATTGCAGAGAACTTGGTTGTACGCCCGATGATATTGAGCAGGCAATTTTCGACTCCATTAAGCTTTCAAAGGCAGCTTTTGAAGGCAAAGCAAAGCTTGTTGAGATGAAAGGCGAATAAGAATTATTTGATACATAAAGGCTCAATGTCAAATGTTGGGGTAGAGCGAATAAAATAAAGGACGAGATAAGGGACCGAACAGTTGAATTCAACTG
>CANPXD010000124.1 GCA_947585615.1 uncultured Clostridia bacterium | reverse complement strand
GTCACCTGTTGCAAAGGGTTTTATCGGGGCAGCTGTAATTCTCGGCATTTCCGGAGTTGTTATGGTCATAAAAGGTATCATGAAAGCAAATAAATCGTAGTCTTCTCCACTTTCTTTATACGATTTACCGGAGATTATCGTTGCCTTTGCACCGAATAAAAGCAAAAACAAAGAAAGGAAAATCTGATGGTAAAAACAGCTGAGATTCACGGTGCAAACGCATATAAGACCTTTTCCAAAACGCGTGTGGGATGCAGAGGTATTGTATTGAAAGATTCCCATATGCTTATTTCTCACGAGGTAAACACCGATTCTTACTTAATCCCGGGCGGCGGTTTGGAAGAAAACGAAACAACCGAGGCGTGTTGTATCCGTGAAATAAATGAGGAGACCGGATACATTGTAAAACCTGTTAGACATTTTCTCACGTTGAATGAATTCTACAAAGAGTACAAATATGTGAGCCACTATTTTCTATGCGAAATCATTGGGAAATCAGAACAGAAATTGACTGCCAATGAAATGAAACGGGGACTGATTCCCGAATGGATAGCACCAAAAATAATGCTTGAAATGTATGAAAAGTATGATGATTTTACAGCGACCGATGAAGAAAAACGAGGTCCATATTTGCGAGAGTATACGGCGCTCACAGAGTATTTCAAGATGGTAGAAAATTGAAAAAGGCAATCCTGATTTAATTCATAAAGCCAATATACAGTAAAGAATTTTTTGATGATTTTCAACAGCAAAAAACTGAAAGGCGCATTCGCATCCTTTTAAGCCCTATTTTACTTTAGACTTTTTCAGCATATTATTCCTGTTTCAGAGTTGAATTTCAGAGAATTGCGCTCGCCGTCCGAAAGATACTCAATATTGATAATATCCTTTTCCGTATATTCGGCTCTGATGATTTTAATATTCTTTTTTTGAATTGTATCCAAAAACACGCGCATCTGTTCACTGTTGTACTCATCAACATTATCGGAGACAAACAGCAGTTTCCCGAACAGACCGTTTATTTTTGCGAGCAGTTTTCTTTGCTCAAAGGTAAGCTTTATATTACTGTCTCGGAGCAAAAAAACATCGGGATCATTCAAAAACGCACGCTTATCGAGATGACGGCGGAATATCGTGCAGTTTACGGTATTCGGTGTGCTTACATCCTCTCTTGTTGCATATTTTCTGCGCTTCCAGTTAAGCGCAACATCCGCTCCGACTCTGCAAAAATCCACCTTGCCGAATGCGGGCATAAGCGGAACTCCGCAGCCCAGAATCATTTTATCACCGACACATTCGCGGATAAAATCCATTGCGTCGCACATAACTTCTCCGCGAGTCTTATTGTGTATGGGAAGAATACAGGCTGCATACAGAAAATCAAGCTTTACCATATCAAAGCCCCAATCATTCAATATTACATTGAAGAAATTTCTGATATACTCGGCAGCATCCTTGTTATAAAAATCAAGTGCATAAAAAGTGCCCCAGTTATGACCGGCAACGTTCGGTTTGCCATTTTCATCACAAATAATCCAGTCACTATGCTCCTTATAGACAGACGACTGTTTCGTTACTGAAAACGGTGCAAGCCATAAACCTGCAAGCATATTGTTTTTATGAATTTCTTCGGCGATTTTCTTCATACCGTGCGGAAATTTCTTTTCCTTTACATCAAGCCAGTCGCCAATGGCTTTCTGATAACCGTCGTCTATTTGAAAAATATCTACCTTTTCATCAAGATACAAAAGAGCCTTTAAATCGCGCATAACTATATCTTCGGTGACCGAACCGTAATAGTTATACCATGTCGTGTAGCCGCTCTTCTGCTCCTGTCGCAGGCATTTTACATTCATCAAATCAAAATATCTGTCAAACGCAGCATCGTATTCACCGCTGATCAAAGCAAAATCCGCAATAATATGATCCTCCGTGAACCGTACGCCTTCCAGATCTTTTTCTATAATAACCTGCGATGACGGAATGTCAAAGTGTACAATCGTAAAACCGCTGCGCTCACTCAGAGAACCGAACAAATCAATATTGCCGCCGTCCCGAACATATCCGTAGGAAAATCCATAGAAAACGCCCTTTTTACGAGGATAATCGCAGAAATGATAATCCCCCGATTTCCCCAAACCTATTCTTTTTACCAAAGAATTATGAACATATTTTTCGGCAAAACGGCTGAGAGAGTTCATCTCCTCATATGTGAAATATTCCCTGCTGTCTGTCCACGACTGATAGCCGTTTACAAAAATTCGCTGCTGCATTGAATATCTGTAAGGCAGCACTATCTGAAACTTATCTATAGTAATGGGTTCCTTTGCATGAAGAAGCACAGTTGTTCTGCCGTCAAATTCCTTTACTTCAAGCGAAAAATGAGGCGTATTTCCGCTTCCATCGCAATAAGCTTTTCCTTTTACCCAGTAATTTACAATTATTTTTTTCATAGCCATTCACCTGAAAACAAAACTATTTATGTATAAAGAATAACATATTTTATACCAAAAATATTGATTATCTCAAAAAGCCTTGATTTTACGGGCAGTTTCGCAGGGTAACAAGCCGAAT
>CANPXD010000123.1 GCA_947585615.1 uncultured Clostridia bacterium | reverse complement strand
GGGCAGGGTGCATCAGGACAGCGAACCTCACACGGTTGTTTTAACCGCAGTGATAACGAATCCTTCAACCGACATAACGGTTACAAGGGATTTTGAGGTTACGATTGAGCCGCTCTCTCAGGAAAAGCTTGAGCAAAGCCTATCGTCAATGAGCGCGATTCTTGATTGCTACACGGCAGATAAACTGACTGATTTTGTTACAAAACAGAGACTTGATACTGCTTCGGTTGAAAATGATATTCAGCTTGTTATTCCGAAAAACGTTGTAACTTCCGATGAACTGCGTTCCCTCGGTTATGGAAAATACTGGGATTACTGGAATTACAGATTTACCGTTTCAAGTTCAAATACCGATGTTATAGAAATAAATTCTTTCAGAGCGTATGTTTACAGACCTCTCGGTGAGGATGCCTCGGCAGACGAACGGGTAACACTGACTGTGAAAATGGAAAGCAAAGATAATCCAAATCTTTTTGTCACAAGGGAAATTACGGTTACGGTAAAGCACCTCAGCAGAGAGGAGATAAACGCCGCTCTTGACCTTATGGACAGAGCAAAAACGGGATATTCGTCGGGACTTCTCGGCGGAAACACAGACAAGTACAGCATTATTGACAATCTCACACCGTACAGGGAGATTGTCTGGAATTCCGATAAATCGGATATTGAGTTCGTTTACAGCAGTAACGATGAAAAAAACGACGGGATTATTGTAGATGAGCTTCCCGGTTGGGAGGAGCAGGAGGATTGGCGACTGTTCCGCACGAGCGACAGAAATCTGTTGGCTAACGAAACGCTGATATTGAACAAAACTCCGGACAGCGATACGTTCGTTAAAATCAACAGCGTTTTAACAGATGAGGTCTTCGGAAAATATTATACAAAATTTATAAACAGTCAGTCGTATGATGCAGAAGCGCTTGCTAAGTTCCGGCAGCTTTACAAGCAACCTGTGAGCGCGTATGTTCTTGTTGTCGGAAAAAACAATTATACAGCAAGCTTTGCCGCAATGGCAGGAGATGAAAAGGCAAGCCTTTACAGTTCAGCTCTCGCATCTTTTAAGCAGCAGCTTGACAAGCCGATAAGCGTTAGTTTTACGCTTCTCGGACTTGACGGTATTTCTCTTATTTCAAAAACACAGGTTAATTCGTTTACGAGCGGAGCGACTGTTTTTGATGTATTTAAAAAGGTTCTTACGGATAATGCTATTCCTTACACGGCAAGGGGAAGCTATATCACATCCGTAAACGGTCTTGCGGAGTTTGACCACGGCAGAAATTCTGGCTGGATGTATACTGTCGGCAAAGTTTTTGTAAATTCGTATATGAACGCACAGGAACTTTACGGCGGCGAGGATATAGTGGTTATGTATGTAAACGATTACTCGCTTGCAAATAAATACATTGCCGATGTTCCCGACAGCGGAGCGGAGATTGAAACTCAGAATTCTGACAATGCCGGGGAAAATGGCTCTGCTACGCAGAACGCTTCTGTTTCACAGCCGTCCGAAGGCATTCGGAAGTCTGACCATTCTTCTACGGAGACAAGCGCTTCTTCATCGGGTACGGCGGCAATATCAGCGGACGGTGAAAATGGAAAGCCGCTTGCGGAAATTAAAGACGGGGAAACCGAGAACATCCGTACGGAAAGCAAAAATGAGAAAGACGACGGCAGTGTATCTCAGAATGAAAGCAAAACACAGCCGAAGGTGTTTATCTTCATCGCCGTTGTTCTTGTGATTCTTGTTGCGCTTCTTCTTGTAATGCTCAAAAAGCGTTCAAAAGAGAAAATAAATACACAGTGAACGGGATAAAATGCAAAAGCTAAGACATAATATTACTATGGAGGTAATATTATGTTTGAATTAAGTCCCTATCACAAAAGCAAAAACAGTCTCAGCTATAATCCGTTTAGGGAAATGGAGGAACTTGAAAGGCATTTCTTCGGCGAACCCTTTGCAGGCTTTTTCAGAAATGCAGACCTTGCGGAATTTAAAACCGACCTTACGGACGAGGGCGACAGTTATTTGCTGGAGGCCGATTTGCCCGGCTTTGACAAAAACGACATTCATCTTGATGTTTCGGGCAATACGCTGACGATAAACGCGCAGCGCCGTTCGGAACACGAGCAGAAAGACAAAAAGAATAAATATGTTCATCTTGAGCGCTCCTACGGCAGCTACAGCAGGGCTTTTGATGTTTCGGCGGTTGATACAGATAATATCAAAGCAAAATACGAAAACGGCGTGCTGAAACTTACCATGCCGAAAAAGGAGCAGACTTTGCCGGAGTCACGACAGCTTGAGATTGAATAACCGAAAAAGTGAAACCGCCTGATTTTCAGGCGGTCAGTGTGTAGAAAAAGTTAAAAAAATAAAGTTCTGCACGCCGGCAGACTTCGAGAAACGGAACTGAATTCGCCTTTTGGCAATTCGCAGGCGTACAAAGGTACGGTAGAACTGCCAAAAGGTGAAAACGTCAAATGCCGCTTGAATATCAAATTCAAGCGACATTCCAGTCTGTCAAAGAACCCCTGTTTTGTTTAGGCGAAGGCAGGGATTTTGTTGTATTTTGGGGTTAAAAATGAAAAGAAAGA
>CANPXD010000122.1 GCA_947585615.1 uncultured Clostridia bacterium | reverse complement strand
CAAGTATATCATAAGGTATTTTCGCCCAGTCGGCGGTCATAAAGTCATCCGTTGTTACCGCTCTGATTGCAATAAGGTGGTCGTATGTTCTGTGGTCGCCCATAACGCCCACTGTTTTGACATCGGGCAGCACGCAGAAAAACTGTGAAAGTTCTTTTTCGTATCCGTTTTTTGCCATTTCATCACGGAGTACCCAATCCGCTTCCTGAAGAATTTTGATTTTCTCCGCGGTGAGAGAACCGATGACTCTTACTCCGAGTCCGGGACCGGGAAACGGCTGACGCCAGACAAGTTCTTTCGGAATTCCAAGCTTTTCGCCGACCTCGCGCACCTCGTCCTTAAACAAATCAGCAAGAGGCTCTATAACTCCTGCAAATTTAACATCGTCGGGGATTTTAACACGGTTGTGGTGTGTTTTAATAACGTCAGCATCGCCCTTACCGCTCTCAATGCAATCGGGATAAATAGTACCCTGGGCAAAGAATCCTTTGTCTTTCTGATTTCTGATTTCATCCCAGAATACATTAAAAAACGCTTTGCCGATTATTTTACGTTTCTTTTCGGGATCTGCCACACCTTTTAGCTTTGAGAGAAACTGTTCGCCGCAATTTACGCGGACAAATTTCATATCAAACAGAGACGTGAAGGTTTTTTCAACAATATCGCCCTCGTCCTTTCGCATAAGACCCTGATCGACAAATACGCAGGTGAGCTGTTTTCCGACGGCGCGTGAAAGAAGTCCCGCCGCGACCGAGGAATCGACTCCGCCCGAAAGTCCGAGAATAACATTTTTGTTTCCTATCTGTCTGCGCAGGTTTTCGACGGTGTTTTCGATAAAGTTATCCATAACCCAGTCTCCGCTGCATTTGCATATTTCGTAAAGGAAATTATGCAGAATCTGATTGCCGTATTCGCTGTGCGTTACCTCGGGATGAAATTGAACGGCGTAGATATTTTTGTCTGTATTCTGCATTGCGGCGCAGGGACAGTCGGGTGTTGTTCCGATGATTTCAAACCCTTGCGGAGCAGACGAAATTATATCCGTATGACTCATCCATACGATGCTTTTTTCGCGAACGTTTTTAAAGAGGGGAGCATCTGCTGCAGAAAATTCAATTTTTCCGTATTCGGACTTTTTTGCCGTTTCGACTGTTCCGCCGCACATCCAAGCAATCAGTTGGCAGCCATAGCATATTCCGAGAACAGGCACACCGAGTTCAAGAATGTCCTTTGTATAATGAGGCGAATTCATATCGTAAACGGAATTCGGACCTCCGGTAAAGATGATGCCCTTGTAATGATTTTCCCTGATTTTGTCAAGCGAGGCAGTGTAAGGCAGAATTTCAGCATAAACTTTGTGGTCGCGGACGCGGCGCGCTATAAGCTGATTGTACTGACCTCCGAAGTCGAGAACAAGTATTTTTTCCATCACGGTGCTCCTTTAACTTGAAAATATCTGTATATTAGATAGAGTAATCCGAAAAATGGACGGATTACTCTATCGCTTTTATTTATTTCTGTATATAATTGCTTCTCTTTTCGGACCGTTGGAAACCATTGTAATCGGGAAGCCGATTTCCTTTTCGATAAATTCCACATAGTCTCTTGTTTCCCGCGGAAGTTCATCGTAATTTCTGATTCCGCGAATGTCGCAGTGCCACCCTTTAAAGGTCTTTAAAACGGGCTTGCATTTTTTCAGCAGAGGTGTGGTGGGGAAGTAATCTATGATTTCGCCGTCAAGCTCATATCCCACGCAAACCTTGATTTCCTCAAGGTACGAAAGGCAGTCGAGTGCAGTCATAACGACCTGGGTCGCACCCTGACATTCAACGCCGTAGCGTGTTGCAACGCAGTCAAACCAGCCGACGCGGCGCGGTCTGCCCGTTGTTGCGCCGAATTCGCCCTTGTCTCCGCCGTGAATGCGAAGCTCCTGCGCTTCAGCCTCATCAAGAATTTCGGAAACAAATTCTCCTGCTCCTACCGCACTTGAGTAAGCTTTTGTTACAACGACTATTTCCTTTATCTGATTAGCCGGAATTCCTGCGCCTACACAGCCATAGCCTGCAAGTGTTGACGAGGAGGTTACCATCGGGTAAATACCGAAATCCGGGTCTTTAAGAGTACCGAGTTGTCCCTCAAGCAGTATATCTTTGCCCTCTCTGATTGCGTTTTGGAGAAATTTATGTGTGTCACAAACAAACGGCGCAATCTTATCCCTGTACTCCATACAAATTGCAAACAGTTCCTCCTCTTTAAGAAGGGGCTTGTTATATACATATTTTAATGTGAGATTTTTAAGGGTGCAGATGTTTTTGATTTTTGCTCTTAGTGTTTCCTCATCAAAAAGTTCGTTTACCTGAATGCCGATTTTTGAAAATTTATCGGAAAAGAAAGGAGCAATACCGCTTTTTGTTGAGCCGAAAGCCGCCTTGCCGAGCCTTTCCTCCTCATATTCATCAAGCAGTATATGATAGGGCATAACGATCTGGCAGCGCTCCGAAACAAGAAGCTTAGGATTAAGACCTGCTCTTTTTATTTCGTTCAGTTCATTTATAAATTTATTGATGTCAAGCGCCACACCGTTTCCAATAATATTCGTGGCGTG
>CANPXD010000121.1 GCA_947585615.1 uncultured Clostridia bacterium | reverse complement strand
GAATATACGCTCTTTAGCACGTGATTTTTCCTCATCACGTCTGCCGCCGCCGAATGCCGCTGTAAATCCATACTTAGTCAAAGCCTGCTTTAATGCCTGCATTTTCATTATATCGGTGTACGCCGAGCCGTGATCAAACGGATTGATTCCCTGCTTTATGCCGTCTTCATTTTTATAAACGATCATTTCAATTCCAAGTTTTTTAGCCGTGTCGTCACGGAACTTTATCATATCCTTGAACTTCCATGTAGTGTCTATGTGCATAAACGGGAACGGCGGTTTTTCAGGGTAAAATGCTTTCATAGCAAGGTGAAGCATTACCGAGCTGTCCTTTCCTATTGAATAGAGCATAACGGGCTTTTCACACTCCGCCGCAACTTCTCTGATAATGTATATCGCTTCAGCCTCAAGCTCATCAAGATGCGAAAATTCTCTCATAGAATTTCCTCCTAATACTTATTTGATTCTTTACGGTTAATATCTATTTTACTTATTTCTCCGTCGGACTTCTCTATTACCCAGCGAAGAATATCTCCCATGCTTTCAGTATGAACAAGACTTCCCATACCACCTATATCTGCGCCCAGATAAAACCTTACAGCGTGAACAGGACATTCCTTGACACAAGACGTACAGCCCCAGCAATCTTTCGGATATTTAATAAATGCCTTTCCGTTTTCGTCCTGCTTAATAAGCGATCCGGGACACACCGTTCGGCATTTCCCGCAACCGATACATTTAGATTTATCAATTGTTATGCTCAAACTGCGTGCCTCCCTTAATCAGCTCTCTCAGAATTATTTTTATCTCGCCGTTTTCAAGACGGGAATTAACATATTTTTTCCAGTTTTTATTGTCCTTTTCGGGGTAGTCGAGATTTTCCGCAAAACTGTGCCAACGTGTTTCGTGACGTGCCTTGAGATGCGCTATTACGCTTTGACATACTGTAAGTCTTTCACGCAACTCATAAATATACATTAGTTCCTGAAAATCATCGGCATGGAGTCTATCTGTAAGCTGATAGATCTGCTTTATTTTATAGTCAGCAATATCAAGCTGTTTTTCATTAAAACGGTAGTTAGTCTTGATTCCTCCTGCATAGCTGTCCATAACCGTCTGCATAGCCTCTTCCAGCTGCTCGATAGTAAAGTGTGAATTGTTCTCGCCTATAAATTTTTTTATCTCGGACTTTTGCTTATCTATTTTTTCTTTGTCAATGCTCTGTGCCCTATGATTTTTTATAAAATCAACAGCAGAAAGAGCTGCAATTTCACCTTCGGCAAGTGCACCTGTAACATACTTCTGCGGACATCCGCCTGCCACGTCGCCTGCCGCAAACAAGCCCTTGATAGTAGTTGCCCTATTTGTGTCGACCCAGTAACCGCTGGCGGTATGACCGCCTACGATATACGGCTCTGTACCCTCAATTTCAACATTTTGCTGAGAAGGATTCTTACCGCTTTCGATCCATTTAAGGGTCTGAGAGGGAGCCATGTTTAGATATGCCTTGATAAGCGACTCATCCTGTTCAGGAGTAATTCCCTCAGTTTTCAGATAGCAAGGACCTCTGCCCTCGAGATTTTCATTGACTGTTCCGTAAACTCTCTCAGATGTTGTAATTCCATACTTTGTTTCATAAACATCACCCAGTGAATTGATCTGCTTTGCTCCAACGCCCTGTGCAAGTGTTCCTGTAGGGGCTATGGTATCCTTACATCGGAGAGCAATAAAACGCATTTCAAAGGTAGTCATTTCTGCTCCTGCTCTGATACCCATTGCATAGCCTGCGCCGGTATTAAACGGAGAATACCACATCTTATGACGTGAAAATCCGGGATTATTTGGTTTATAAAGTCCTGCCGCACCGCCGGTTGCGATAATAACAGCGTTCGCTTCAATTATGTAAAATGTATCGTTTTCAATTCCTATGCCGAACGCACCGTTTATTCGGTTGTTTTCTACAGCATAGTCAATAATATTCACACGGTTCAGAATACTTACATTCGGAAGATTTTCCACAGCCTGTGCCAGTATAGGCTTGATATTCTCACCGTTGATTTTAAGATTTCGGTTTCCTCGAGTTACATATTTTCCTTTTTCGTCCTTTAGAATGACAAGACCAAGCTGTTCAAGACGCTCAGTTACTTTGTTAAGACGCTCTGACATTGTTAAAAGCAAATCCTCTCTGACAATTCCGTCAGCGTCCTTCTTGACATACTCCACATAGTCCCGAGGAGTTTGACCCTCAACGATATATGCGTTAAGGGCGTTTACTCCTGCCGCCAGACAGCCTGAACGCTTTATGTGTGCCTTTTCACAGATAAGCGTCTTAGCATCGGAATTTTCTGCAATTGTCAGAGCAGCATAACAGCCTGCTGTTCCACCGCCAATTATTAGGATTTGTGTTTTTATTTTTTCTATTTTCATATTTACCCTTTATATGTTGATAAGTTTATATTATCTATATTACGATTGAATTTTCTTTAAGTGACTGATTTTCAAGAAGATATGTTTTTTCCTTTACAGTTACAAAAATACGATATATCAGAACATCAACCTTTTCTCCTACTGATATGCTCTGTTCGTCAAGACCTCGTTTAGCTGTTAGAACAGTTTCATTCGTCCTGACCTTCAGTTCAATATTATCGCCTCTGAAAGATACTCTCTCAACAACTCCCTCTGAAACCGAGCTTTTATATTTCTGAAACTCGGTCTTCTTTGTGACCTTAACAAATTCCGGTCGCACAATAGCTGTCTCAGC
>CANPXD010000120.1 GCA_947585615.1 uncultured Clostridia bacterium | reverse complement strand
CAGAAGCCCAAAATTTCGGCGTCTGATTTCACAAGGACAACTATCGACGGATTGAGAGCGCAGACAAAGGGCGTGCCAATCATTGTTGACGATATGGTCAACACGAGATTTAATCAGCACGCCGTGGAAACTATCAAAAACGACGATTATGGTATCATGGATAAAAATATACACTATCCGGCGGTCGTCATAAGCGCCAACGAGGACGTTAAAGCCGTCAGTCAGGAGATAATCAGAAGAACGGTTATTTGTCACGTCAGCGCCGGTCTCACCAATACCGAAGTCATGCAAAACAGCACAGTCAAAAAGGTTCAGAAGAACATCGGGACGGCTTTTTACAGGCTGTATTTGCATAAGATGCTCGAAAAGCTCCCGGAGCTTTTGGAAAGCATGAAAGACGACGACGCTGAATCCGCGCCGGATATTCTCAAGCTGTCATCAGAGGTCATTTACGAAATATTTGAGAGCTTTTCGGATATTGTGATCCCGGAATATATTCGCAAGCTTGACCTGACGGACTATTTCAGCGAGAAGAACACCGGGAGCAATGTCATTCAGACCATAAAGACTGCGTGGAACAACAACAGAGGGCAGTTTGATGTTGATAAAAAAAGAAATCTTCTTAGGTATAATGCCGGTCAGACATACGACGCCTCGCGCATTGTAAAAGAGCTCCCCGAAACGCTCGTTCCAACAGCTTCGAGAGAGCTGGTTATAATGAAACTTGACGCGGCAAAGGAGTTTTTCGGAATAGAGTTTAAACGTGGGTTTTTAGATAGGTTCAGATGATTGAAGCGTTCGGCGTGAGTTATAGAAAGGAAGTCCTCTTCAAAGGGCTTCCTTTTTACGCATTTATGTACCTCCCATTCTCTCCGTGGCTCATCACCGCCCCACACGCCTTCTCCCACACTGTCAATGTTTTCAACAACGGGTCGCCGACATAAATACAAATATTATATTACAAATCCCAATAAATTCGTAAGTTTCGACACTGAATTTTAGGCGTTTTGAAAAATCGTACATTCTTATGAACTTAAGACCAAAGCGTATATTGTCGCGCTATGCAAGTCATTCGGCGCAATTTTTATTTTTGTTCGGTAGTATGTTGGATTATTGTATCCGCTTTTCGTAACAAGTGCATTTGTTGCTTTTCTTGTCTGGTACAAAAACAACATAGTTTTTCTTAAAACGTGTAACTTCATATGAAAAACATAATAAAAATGTGTAAAAATCATCTTGAAAAGCTGCTAAAAATGTGTTACAATATTTTCAAGCTGATTTTGGAGGCGATATAATGCGCAGAAACGCTATTGATGACCTTATAAAATGGAAATCCGATCCCGAGCGCAAGCCGATGGTGCTAAAGGGCGCAAGGCAGGTGGGAAAGACTGGATAATGCGTGAATTCGGGCAGACCTGCTATGACAGCTTTGCATACTTCAACTTTGACGAAGAAGACGAATTAAAATCCTTATTTGAATCAAACAAAAATCCGCAGAGGATAATAGAGCTTCTTTCCCTGATTAACGGGCAAAAAATCCTGCCCGGCAAGACACTCGTTATTTTTGACGAGATACAGGAATGTCCGGAGGCGCTCAATTCCCTGAAATACTTCAAGGAGAAGGCAAACGAGTATCATATTATCGCAGCGGGCAGCCTTTTGGGGACGCTTCTTGCAGAGACCAAATCATATCCCGTCGGAATGGTCAATCTTCTCGACATTTACCCGCTGATCTTTGATGAATTTTTAGAGGCGGTTGACAAGCCCCTTTATGATTATTACAAGAGCATTGTCAAGGGTCAGATAATCGAGGAGATATTCCATAAGCGGCTTTGGGAGGCTTACAGCTATTATCTCATAATAGGCGGAATGCCGGAGTGTGTATCCTCGTGGATAAGCTATAAAGATTCCGAAAGAGTATCCCGAATACAAAGAGAGCTTGTTGAGATCTACGAAAGCGATTTTTCAAAGCATAACGGAAAAGTGAACAGCGGAAGAATACTCATGGTTTTCCGCAGTATTGCTTCGCAGCTCGCAAAGCCGAACGAAAAATTTATGTACGGCGCGGTCAGAAGCGGCGGCAGGGCAAGGGAGTTTGAAGAAGCTATTGAATGGCTTGTTTCCGCAGGAATACTGAACCGCCTGTATAATGTCTCAAAGCCGGAACACCCACTTTCTGCTTTCGACAGGCTCGACTGCTTCAAGCTTTTTGTATTTGATACCGGACTGCTTAAGCATATGGCGGGAGTTGACAACAGCGCAATACTCTTAAAGAGCGATTATCAGTTCAAAGGCCCTCTGACAGAAAACTATGTTTTTCAGCAGTTGAAGGGACAGTTTGAAGGCGAGCCGAGGTATTATGACTATGGCAGTGGAGAAATCGACTTTCTTATTCAGCACGGAACGGATATTATCCCCATAGAAGTAAAAGGCGGCGAGGATAAATTAGCCCCGTTTTTCAAAAAGTATATATCCGAAAGGCGCCCCAAGGAGGCGATCAGGCTTTCCGGTAGGGGCTATTTAAAAAACGGCGAAATCACAAATATCCCGCCTTATCTGGCGAGGAGAATAAAAGAATTGATTTGAATATACCAGATACGAATTACTGAGTTTTCGCAAGTTACAATATAAAGGAGCGATAAGAATGCCCTACCCCAAACCACTGTCCCAAAAATCTATTGACAGATTATATTCGGAAGCAAATATTGACGAGAACCAAATCCGCTTTATCCGCAATTTTGCGACCGCTTGCGCGAATCTTTACGGCGCGATTTTTGCAGATGACGCTTGGAAAGTC
>CANPXD010000119.1 GCA_947585615.1 uncultured Clostridia bacterium | reverse complement strand
ATAAGAACGGTAATTCCGTGGAGTACGGCAATTACAATCTCATATATTCGGCGGAGCTTAAAGCAGGCGAAACACCGGAAACACTGTTTGAAAAATTCAATACGGATATTCCGAAGGACTTCAAAGGACACAGTATGTCGGTTTCGGATATTCTTGTTCTGCGTCAGAACGGACATGAACAGGCGCTTTATTGCGACAGAGTAGGCTTCCGCGAAGTGCCGGAGTTTCTTTCGGGCAAAGCAAACGTGCTTGACGCGGCGAAACGGAAGGGCAATCAGTTGACAAACAAGATTGATAAACGCTTTTTCAAGATAGAATATGACAATGAAACACATATATTTACCAATGTCGAGAATGTGGGCGGGGACAAGTATATTGCCAATGCCGTATCGGAAAGCGGCAAGGTTGCAGGATATTACAGTACATTGCGTCAGTCGGAAATCGACAAAGCTATTATATCGGAAAATCTAATGAGCCTTGTCAATGTCACGGTATCGGAGCAGGCGGCTCCTGCTCCGGCGACAGTCACGCTGCTTGTCGTGCCGCCCATGCGCAGACCATACACTATGGAAATAGGTGCGGGATTAGAGGACTTTCAGCGCGAAATCGGCGGGCATATTCAGGTAGATTATCTGTATGACGATAAAGATGTGGTGCTTATTTGCAACGAAAACGGTAAAAACAAAGGTTTAACCCCTAACCGCGCCATATACGGCGAGGACGGAAAAGTAACCGACATCATAGCCGGAACATTTGTGCTTACCAGCTTCGACGGTGAAAATTTCGTTTCACTATCGCAGGATCAGATAGAGAAATATTCAAAGAAATTTCAGACGCCGGAAATTTTTATTATGAACGGCGGTGAAATAAAGGTAATGCCTGTTAAGGTGCAAAAGCCCTCTATCAAGGGAGAATTGAAAAAGCTGTCAAGCGAAAAGTCGGAGCCGGAGCCGAAACAGAAAAAGCCGCCCAATACGGAGTTGAGCGAGCTATGATAAGATTTTCACTGACCGACGCAAAAAGCGTAAACGAGCTTATCCGTAAACGCTGCTGTAACTACAACGACGGGAATTGCGTTCTGATCGATAACGGCGATCCGTGCGTATGTCATATTCGTTGCTGTGCAAATGGTTCAGAACTGCCGTTCTGCCGAATGACAGCGAATTGTATGCTAAGTTGATAAAGCCGCAAAATACGCGGCATTGTAAGGTATGCGGTGCAGAATATGTCGCAACGGGGCGTAATTCAAAATACTGCGGTAAATGCAAGGAATTAGTATTGAAACGGCAAAAAGCTGAACATATACGAAAAAAGCGGCATAAGTGTAGAAATTTTAAGCTCTGAAAACCGCGTAAAACATAATGCTTTTTTGGGCAAATCCGACAGGGTAATATACTTTCATTACTACCCTCAAAAAACGGCTTAAAACTTTCTACATTTTCATACGGAGCGTGACTGTAATTTACGGTTGCGCTCCGTTTTTTTGCGTATATAACAATATTTTTATATATTTCTTATTACATCTTGAAATTTGACAAAAACCGTGATAAAATAAACAAAGCGGTCAAGACCGCGAGTGTGGGCTATTTACATATTCCCGCGCGGAGAAACACACGGGTATTGCTAAAGAATATCCATGTAAAAGGCAGAGATAAAAACGTAAGGACGGTTAGTCGCTTCTTCCCCCTACTGAACGCATTTGTGTTTTAGTTTAGGAAAGGAGCTGGTGCTTATGAAACATATAGCATTAAAAATAGCTGTTGCGCTATTGATAGTTGCGATTGTTTTCATAGCATTCGCGCCGATAGCGCAATAAAATAACCGCCTTGTAGTTTGGCCGACTGACAGGCGGTTATTAAAAAAACCATTTGGAAGCGGCTGACCGTTTTTACGCTCTGCCGTTTCTCTTTCTATTTATATTATACTATCAGTTTTATCTTTTGTCAAGTTTTAATGCGTAATTTATTTCACGGTCACGAAGCCTCAGGGATTTATCTTTCCTGTTCCCGTTTTTGCTGCTTCGGAACATTGAGAATTGTATCGACATTTGCTTTTATAACGTCCATTTCAGAAAGCGCCTTTTTCGATTTCCTATACTCCGCGTATAGCTGTTGTTTCCGCTTCGTCAATTCCGCGAGCTCCGTATTCAGACTTTCCAAACTCGGCAGCTTACCGCCGTTCTGAACAGACGATAAATATTTTTGCGCAGCCTCGAATAGAATTATCTCGCTTTGGTGTTCACGCTCAAAATTATCTTTATTCTTTGATTTCCTGTATTTATCATAAATTGGGCGCAGCGCGTTGTAGGTGCGAATATGCTTTTTAAGGATATTGATTTCCTCTATCCGCCTTTCAGCAGCTTTAAGACTGTCAGCCGTTTCATCAAATTTACGGCTCATCTCGTCAACCCGCGCGATTAAATCCTCGTAAGTATGTATGCCGTTCTCGGTGAGGAAGTTTATCGTCTTTGAAGCCTGTTGTAAGTTATTTATCTTAGCCCAATGCTCATAGCCCTTGCTCTGCTGTGCCTTTATGCTGTTCTGAATATCTATCAGCAGACTAATACGCTTATCGTCGCGGCTCGGCTGTTTTCTCGTTCTCTTTCCGGCGATCCGTTCCGCAATAGCTTCTTCGGTATAATTTGCTCCGATAGTTTTCGCTCTTGTAAACCGCTCTTGACCTTCGGCGCGGAACGAGATATATTTGCCTTGCTTGACCTCATAACCGTTTTCTTGCATAAGCCGCAGAAAATCATCAAAATCCTTCGCTTGCGGAATGAGTGCGTCAATCATCTGTTTCAGCTTAGCCTTC
>CANPXD010000118.1 GCA_947585615.1 uncultured Clostridia bacterium | reverse complement strand
CAGGAGGCTGCAAGGGAAGCCTTGCTTTTAATGGGAATATGAAAAAGGGTAACATTTCAATTTTTGTTCCGCATATCGGTTGCCCTCAGCAATGCTCTTTCTGCAATCAGCACACAATAACGGGGCAGAATATTGCCCCGACCGCCGAGGATGTTGTGCGGACAGTCGAAACCGCTCTCAAAGCAGACGGCTATGAATTTGAAATCGCATTTTTCGGCGGCTCATTTACCGCAATAGACAAAGAGTATATGATAACTCTTCTTGAAGCGGCAAAGCCGTATGTTGAAAGCTTGGCAGTTAAGGGAATACGATGCTCAACAAGACCTGATGCAATAGATAAAGATATACTGAAACTTCTGAAGAGCTATGGCGTAACAGCGATCGAACTCGGAGTGCAGAGTATGAACGACAGGGTGCTTTCAAAGAATCTTCGGGGTCATACGGCAGACGATGTTCGCAGAGCAGCCGCGCTCATCAAAAGGCAGGGGATCGAGCTTGGTATGCAGATGATGACAGATTTGTATTGCTCAACACGCGGACTGGATTTGGCAACAGCAAAGGATATTATCCGGCTTGAACCTGAGACGGTAAGAATTTATCCGACTGTCGTTTTGAAAAACACCTATCTTGCAAAGCTTATGGAAAGCGGAAAATATGTGCCGAGCAGTCTTGAAAAAACAATTTCATTATGCGCAGAGCTTGTTACGATGTTTGAAAAAAACAATATTAAAGTAATACGTGTGGGACTCCACGCAAGCGAAGATATTAAGGAGAATATGCTCGGCGGCGGTTATCATGATTGTCTTGGAGAACTTGTTCAGTCAAGAATTATGCTCAACAAAATATTAGAGCGTCCTGTCGGGAAATATACCGTTTACATAAATGAAAAATCCATTTCAAAGCTAGTAGGCAACAAAAGGATTAATTCAGCCGCGCTTCAGGAAGCGGGTTATACAGTAAAAATTAAATTCGATAATTCACTTGATGCAAATGAACTGAGGGTAGAGAATGGTATTAAAAACACTCGAAATGCAGGGGTTTAAGTCTTTTCCGGACAAAATCGTGCTTCATTTCGGAAAAGGTATAACAGCCATTGTGGGGCCTAACGGCTCCGGTAAAAGCAATATTTCCGACGCTGTTAGATGGGTGCTCGGCGAAACCTCCACAAAGTCGCTGCGCGGCTCGAAAATGGAGGATGTAATATTCGGGGGTACGTCAACGAGAAAAGCTATAGGATTCGCACAGGTTCAGCTTACTCTTGACAACAGCGACGGTACATTGAAAGACCATGGTGAGCTTGTTACTGTTACGCGCCGTTATTACAGAAGCGGTGAAAGCGAATATAAAATAGACGGCGAAAGTGTGAGACGCCGTGATATTCACGAACTTTTTATGGATACGGGACTCGGCGCTGACGGATATTCAATGGTCGGTCAGGGAAAGATTGATTCCATCATTTCGGCAAAAAATGAGGACAGGCGCGAACTGTTTGAGGAAGCCGCCGGTATATCACGCTTTCGTTTTAAAAGGACGGATGCAGAACGCAGACTTTCACAGGCACAGGAAAATCTTGTTCGTCTGCTTGACATTTTAGGCGAGCTTGAGAACAGAGTAGGACCTCTTAAAATCCAGAGTGAAAAAGCTGCCGAATTCATCAGGTTTTCGGAAGAAAAAAAGACTCTTGAAATCGGAATCTGGCTTAATAAAATAAATAAATTTACAAATGATCTCCGAGAGCAGGATCATAAAACGGACGCAGCCAAAGCTTCTTATGAGCAGTGCGAAAATGAACTTAAGGCTATTGAACAGGAGATAGAAAACGCACAGGCTGAAATTGCGCAAATCAACGCTGAAATCGAAAAAATCAGGTCTGACAGCGCGATGCTCGAGGAGGAGGCTCTGCGTATGGACGGAGAAGCATCCGTTCTTGACGCGACGCTTAATCATAACAGGGAGACGGTTTCACGCTTAACGGATGATGTTTCTCTTGCAGACGAGGGCAACCTGTCCATAGACGCAGGAATTGAGGAAAAGGAAAAGTTTATCGAGAGCAACAGCGCCCTTATATCACAAAAAAAAGAGGAGATATTTAAAATAACTCAGGAAATGGAAGCTCTTGTTTCCTCAAACAATGAGTTTTCAAAAACAGCGGCACAGCTCAGCAAAAAAATTTCTGAACTGTCGCTTAGGCTTACTGAATGTCGCGTGAGATCGTCACGTGCAAAATCAAGTATAGATGAAATTCAGTCGCGCGCCGGAACGGTTGATGAGAATATTCAGTCCGCAGACGTTGAACTTGCCGGAGAAAAGGAAAGAAAGACCGAAAGCGAAAGCACACTTGAAAACATAAAGCGAAAAATTGAAGAAGGCAGAAATTCTCTTGACGGTTACCGACTTAAAGTAAGCAATAGGCAGGACGCCTCCGAAAAGCTGAAGGAAAGCCTTGAAAGCACAAGCAGAGCATTGTCGGAAAAGCAGTCAAGAGCAAAAATGCTCTCGGATCTCGAAAAAAATATGGAGGGGTATTCCGGAGCGGTAAAAGCGGTTATGCGGCAGGCAGACGCAAAAGCGCTCCGAGGGATTCACGGCCCTCTGTCACAGCTTATACAGGTTGATGATGAATATTCAACGGCAATAGAGGTCGCACTGGGAGCGGCAATGCAAAATATAGTGACTGCAACAGAGGCAGACGCAAAACGCGCTATATATTATCTGAAAAGCAACAATCTCGGAAGAGCGACATTTCTTCCTGTTTCAAATATAAGGGGCAGAAGACTTGAAGAGAATAATCTTGACGATAATTTCGGGTTTGTTGCC
>CANPXD010000117.1 GCA_947585615.1 uncultured Clostridia bacterium | reverse complement strand
AAAAGTCGCTCAGCAGAATTTTCTTGTCGCTCATAAATTCACTCTCCTTACTCAATAAGTCTGATCCCCGTGTTATATTCAATGCCTGCGAAAACCGAGTTTGTGTAGGTGTAGGCGGCATTGTAAAGGGACGTCAGCAGAAATCGGTCAATACGGCTTATTCGTTCAGGATAGTTCGTGACATTATGCAAAACATACATAACGTGTTCATCGGTCAGTTTGCTAAAGGCTGACTTTGCCGCTTCATCGGAAATGCGCTGTCCACTCACAAAGACATTTCTCTCACCGCTCATAACGTCAACGATCAGATCTTTGATCTCTGTGATCATGTTCCTGACCGATTCATCAGGCTGTGACATCAGGCAGTCATAACCGATCTGATCTTCAACAGATTTTTCTATTTCCAATCTATCAATCGTTCCCGAGTTTTCGGTTTCGGCGGGCGGATAGAATGATCGATGCTCAATATAACTCTTCTCTGTATTATTTATCTCTATATAATTAGATTCGGAATTTCCGACTTCATGAATTCGGTTTTTCGGAATGCTTGAAGTCTGTTTTTCCGAATCCTTGAATTCGGATTTTCCGACTTCTTGATTTTTCGACGTTTGCGGCTGTTCTGTTTCATCAGACGGCTCATCTTTCACCACAAAATTTTTTACATATATAATAGTAGGCTGCCCCATTCCCCGCCGCCTTTTTGAAATTAGACCGATACCGCTTTCATCGTCAAGTTCTTTGAGCGTGTTGCAGGCTTTCTCTCTGCCGCAGTTCAGTCGGTCGGCGATCTCCTCGATCTTGAAAATGATAAAAACACGGTTCTGCTCGTCAAACCAGTTGTTCTTACGGCTCAAACTCATTCGTTCAAGGAGAAGTCCGTATAGTAACTTCGCATCATTGGACAGTCCGCCGAAATGCTCCTTGTCCGTGAAAAGCATTCTCGGTATGCGGACAAAGGTGAACTGCTCGGCTTCTGCGCCGTAGTAATAGTCAAACTGCACGTTTAGCATAAATTTTCCTCTTTCTTCAATATTCCTCTGTTTTTTGCAAAAATTTTACAAATGGATTTGCAAGCAAACAAAAAAAGGGATAGGACACTTCAAAATAAAGTATCCTATCCCTAAGACTTGAAAAAAACGATATTATGGCAGTTTGCGGGCATTCATGCAGGCAAAGTCGTACCCTTTTCGTACCCTGAACGCATTTTTGGCGATTTTTCGGAAAATTTTCTTGAAAATCCGTACCCTTTTCGTACCCTGAAACGACATTTTTGTGTTATCCGTAAAAAGAAGAAATCCCACAAACGCCGTGTTTATGGGATTTCTTTGGCAGGGGCAGTAAGATTCGAACTCACGGCACGCGGTTTTGGAGTGGTAATTATATCCAATTTATACTGAAGTGTATTACCGTCAAATGCCGTAATTTCGTGTTTTTTGCGAAATACTTGAAGTAACTTGCAGTAGTTTTAAGTGACTTTTTGCGTAAAAGGTGCACAAAAAGGTGCACAAGGCATTTCTACAAATTAACAAGTTGGTTTCTTATTGACCTCACGATCCTGCACAGCCATACTCAATGTCCGTTATTTACATATTTCATATTTTTACCATTTCCCGTAGAGGAAAGGACTCCGGATAATGTCATTTTTTTCAAAATTCTTGCCGCAGTTGCCTGAGAAACATCTAACAACTGTTCTACGTCCTTGCGGGTAACTGTTCCTTGTTTTTTAAGCAAGTCCATTATCATTTGCTCCCTCGGCTCGGACGTTACGGAAATGCCGGAACTATAATTAATATTCGGCAAAGTGATCTTAAACGCATTTTCACTTACATTTATTTCCGGCTGAACATAATTGCCTTTATAGCAGTCCATTATTTTTTTGATACCTGTTCCGAATGATTCAATAAGATTCAAGCGGTAGAAAACATTTGCCAGATGTTCATTCCTCTGAATGGAAACACCTAACATCATATCATCATAGGAAATTCCCTTTACTAAGCCGCCTATTGAGATAATTTCTATCCTGTCATCAAAAACACTTACCAGAATACTGCCGCTGAATGAATAATCACGATGAACCACCGCATTTAACAGTGCCTCGCGTACTGCTTCAACAGGATAATCACGTTTGTCTATGCGATATATCCCTTCAAATTCCGAACGTGTTCGGTTAAATCTGTCAATATAATCATAGGCGTCATTTACCTGTTTTAAGACCGATCCGCCAAATTCGGCGCGATCTTTAAAATTTAATTTTTCCGTTCCGTCAAAGGCTGCTGACTTTATGGTGTGTAAACACTGATCGGACAAAAGTTCCTCTAAACGTGTATACATATTATCATCATTTAAAATTTTAAGCGTTTTTTTCTGAGTAATGCCAAATTCAACGCCCGCTCTTTTAAATTCCGACTCGGCATATTCAAACGTAAGCGTTTGATTTGTGCAGCGTTCAGCTTCATAGCTGTCACCGTCAGTTTCCTTTATCATTTTCAGTATAGCTGCCGACGAAGCAGGAACTGATGAAGCGCCTTGTCTTACATATACCCCACCGGGACGTATCCCCTTGCTTTCAAGGTAATAAGGACACGCCGTACCTTTCAGGACTTCAATTACAACAATATTCTTATCATTTATCTTATCAATATGATAAGAAGTGAATACAGTGACATCAGGTCTGATAGAATCCCGTACAGCGTTTGACACGCGGAGCATAACTTCATCGGAATTATCCACTCCGACCACTCTGCCGTCATCGGCAATACCGATATAAATGCAGCCGCCGGCAGTATTTGCAAAGGCTATCACCGTTTTCCTGATGTCATCTGTGTACATTTCCTTTAATTCGACAGTAAGGCTTTCCGATAAATTCATTCTCATCACCTTATCACTATTATGTGCTCTTCTTATCATTATAATCATTCTTATCATAATTGTCAAGAGGAAAGAAAAAACTTCTTGACAATTTGCTTGCTTCATGTTAAATTTTATTTACCATATTTTTATTTTAAAAAGGTAACAAATTATACCACATTCAATTTTTGTGCAATACCTGCTATAATACTAATCCCTAATTAAAGTGTAGACAAAAAATCTGCGCAAAAACACATATATGCAAGTTTTTGCTTGATTTTTTGTACACTTT
>CANPXD010000116.1 GCA_947585615.1 uncultured Clostridia bacterium | reverse complement strand
TACATCCATGCCTGCATTTTTTCTCCGAGACTTTGTAACCATCGTTTCATTTTCCGTTTCCCCTTTATCGGCTTACTTTTTTTACATTGATTTTACAGCAGAAATCTAAACTGAAACGAAACTATCGTATTTTTCTGTCTGATTTTTCAGCAAGTTCGATTCTGATTTGCCTGTTGAAATGTTGCAAACGACATAAACCTACAAAAAAAGAACCTCCGCAAAGAAAGGTTCTTATTCAATATCTTATTATATTGAAAACGGCAGTATTCTACAACACACGCCGCTTTTCGTTTTTCCATATTATCAAATGCTTGGCCGTGGTCGTGGGAAACGACCACAAAAAAGAAGCGCTCTGATAAAAAATTGTTTCACCGTCTTTTTTCTCCTGCGTTTGGCTGCGATTTCGGCAACGTAACCGTAAACATGGTAAGATCGTTTGCGCTTTGAACCGAAACCGTTCCGCTGTGCAGTTCTACCACCTTTTTTACAATGGCAAGACCGATACCATTGCCGGCAGCGGAGTGAGATTCATCTGCCTGATAGAATTTATTGAATATTTTATTCTGACTATCCGGCGGAATAGGTGTGCCATTGTTTGCAACAGATACAGAAATATTGTTGTCATCTTGCTCGATTTTTACTTCCAGAATACCATAATCCGGAGAGAATTTTATTGCATTATCAAGCAAATTGATCCACACATGCTTTAAACTTTCCTCATTGCCGGCAATGAAATGCTCCTTAAAATCAATATACAATTCAAGATTCTTTCTCGACCATTTTTCTTCCAGCAGTAAAATGCAGGAACGAATCTGTTCTGATAAATTAAATACAGAAACATCTGTAAGGATCGTTTGGTTTTCCACCTTTGTCAAATTTAGAACATTGGTTGCCATGTATGAAAGACGCATAGATTCTTCTTCGATGATGTCAACGTATTCTTTTTTCTCATCATCTGAAAGATTGCCTCGTTTTAGCAGTTTTGCAAATCCGGCTATCGAAACAATGGGCGTTTTGAACTCGTGCGAAAAATTATTGATAAAGTCAGAACGCAGAACCTCTGTATTTTCAAGTTCTTCAGCCATCGTATTAAAGCTGTCCGATACAGCACGCATAACCGCCATATCTCCAAAAGGTTTGCCAATCGTCATTCTTGCTGAATAATCTCCGTTTGCAAGCTGTTTCATTCCGTCAATCAGTCGTTTTACGGGTTTTAACCAAACTTTCCCGCTGATTAAAATAAAAATAATATTCAGTAAAACACTGAGCAATGCAATAAATACAATCAGTCGTCCGGCGCTGGGGATGTCCTTTTCCTCTATATGAAATATTCCATTGCGTACAACAAAATATGATATTATTGAAACAAGAAGGATTGAAACAAAAAGGACTGAAAATGTAATTAGCGAAAAAAGGGTGAATAGCTCTCGTCGCTGTTTTTCGTTTAGTCTGTGTTTTGGCTTATTCATACTTTTTTCACCGCCTTATATCCCAATCCTCTTACGGACTGTATTTCAAACTCAGGCCAACCTTCAAATCTCTTGCGCAGCCGTCCGATGTGAACCGTCACAGTTTCCCAACCGGTATAGCTCTCAGCGCCCCAAATTTCGTCCATAAGCTGAATCCTTGTAAAAATTTTGCCGGGATAGGACAGCAGCTTATACAGAAGCAAAAATTCCTTTTGCGGCAATTCTTGTGTTTGTCCGCCTTTGGTAACGCTGAAAGAATCATAATCAATAACAACATCGCCAATGGTTATTTTGTGCTCTGTTGCAATTTTTGCGCGGCGCAAAAGAGCCTTTATGCGAAGCAGCATTTCGGTTTCATCAATCGGCTTTGTCATATAATCGTCAGTACCCACCAAAAAGCCCTTACGTTTATCTTCGGGAAGCTGTTTTGCCGAAACCATAAGTATCGGTAAATTATTATTCACATCCCGTAATGTCTTGGTAAATTCATAACCGTCCATTTTTGGCATCATAATATCAAGAACAACCAAGTCTATTACTTCGCCATCCATGACATCAAGAGCCTCTTCGCCATTTTCAGCAAGAGAAACCTTGTATCCGTCATTTTCAAGCACAGCTTTCAAAAGGCGTCTGGTATTTTTATCATCATCAACAACAAGTATATGAAACATAAAAAAACTCCTTACCTTTTTATGCCTATATATTACCGTTCTTTTATAAACTGAACCGAGATTTACTATTCTAATTATAGACTATTTTTGTGTTTTATTCAAGGCTTTAGGACAAATTCATGTGTTTTGCTTAACTGAATATCTGTTTACACAAAAAATGAGAGCCGGATAATTTATGTCCGGCCCCCATAAAACGAAAGCCTTCTCTTATATATAAGAGTTAAGCTCTTGCCGAACGCTCAACTTTTATATTTTCACGAATGCTTCTAAGCGCAGTACGCATAGTTTGAATTACTTTCTCGTCTTTTTCAGATTTTAACGAGTATGTAATGTAAGTAACAGCAACGTCCCTTGATGTTTTTCCCAACGCTTCTGCTGCGGCAGCTCTGCATTCAGGAACATCATCCGTTAAAAAGGTCAAAAGTTTATTGAAGTTTGAATCACTATCGGCTGTTTCTGTTTTCCTTCCTCTTTTTGTTTCCGCATTTCCTAAAGCCTTTATAGCGGCGACACGGGCATCAATATCGCCCTGAGATAACGCTTTCTTTCCTGTAGCTTCCTGTTCATTCTTTCTAAGTCCATATATTACCGCCATAATTGCAACAATGAGGATTGCAATACATAGGATAAGTTGAACGATCCATGTAGAACCGAGTCTGAACACAGGTTTTAATGCAAAAGCATATATTCCGCACAGAGCAGATGCAGCCGAAAGAAGTGAAATAAAACCAATATCCGACTTATAGAAACACAAAATTATGCCCGCAAACACCCAGCAAAAGAATCAATATTGATGTAAGTAAGATTGAATTGAAGTTTACCGGACCGCCCAACTGAGATGTAAACCAATTAGCAATTTCGGTATTCTGAAAATCAAGCCATACATATCCATTTATTGACATGGATTCTTTTCCATAATGCCAGAATGGTGTAAATTGAAGTACCAGAAAGCATAGTGTCAATAACGCACACACCATATTACAGAGTCTTGTTCGTCCAGTGAAAGATTTTAACATATTTTTTCCTCCTCATTTATTTGTTGAAATGATG
>CANPXD010000115.1 GCA_947585615.1 uncultured Clostridia bacterium | reverse complement strand
CGTCTACTTCTGTTCCCTCAAAAAAGACATATGTACCCTTAACAGTTATTATCCCCTTAAACCTGTTTTCCGGCTGGGTAACGTAAGTAGGCTCTGTGGTGTTCGTAGTTTCATCGGTATTTCGCTGCGGAATAACGCCTCCGAAATACAGTCCGCATAAAACTGCTATAACGAATGCAATAAAAATAATTACATACGGCCATTTTTTCTTTTTCTTCACGCGTTTGAAACGGTGTCTTTCAAGCGTGGAACTGTTTTCATCCTCGGAATGTGTAATATCAATATCAACAACGCTTGCCGTTTCCCGGTAAGAAGCGTCAGTAATTTTATGAACAATCAACGGACTGTCAAGTTTTTCCTCTTCAAATTCGTCAGACATATTTTATTTCCTTTTCCATCAAAAAAGCATTTTTTATATCGTATATCAAATAATATAGTAACATACTTTTCTTTTTTTTTCAATATTTATTGAATTTAACTATTATCACTGATATAATTCAATATAGATTAATAAGTTGAGGTGATTTTATGAAAATTCTGACGTTCGACATCGGCGGCACAAATATTAAATACGCCTTATGCAATGAAAAGTTCATCCTTTCGGAAAAGCACTCCATACCCACCGAAGCGCATCTCGGAGGTCAGCGCATTATCAATAAAATCATTGATGTTATTGACGGCTGCAGCGACATCGACCGCATTGCCGTAAGCACTGCCGGACAGGTCGATTCGGAAAACGGAATTGTTGTTTATTCAACGGACAACATTCCCTACTACACAGGCATGATGGTCAAAAAAATCATTGAAAACAAGACCGGAATACCGACTTATGTTGAAAACGATGTTAATGCCGCGGCTACGGGGGAAGCAATATTTGGAGCCGCTAAGGGAGCAGAAAGCTTTATTTGCCTCACTTTCGGAACGGGAATCGGAGGCGCCATCTATATCAACAACAAATTATACAAGGGAATAACCTCTTCCGCTGCCGAATTCGGTCATATGATAACGCACGCGGGCGGCAGACCATGCACCTGCGGCGGTGACGGATGCTTTGAGCAATATGCTTCGGCGAAGGCTCTTATTCATGAAGTTAAAAAGATTACCGGAAAAACAATGAACGGTTTTGAAATCTTTAAGGAAGATAATTTTTCTAATCCCGAAATCCGCCACGTCATCGACACATGGATTGATGAAATCATTATCGGTCTTAAAAGCATAATTTACTGCTTCAACCCACCGTTAATCGTGTTGGGAGGAGGAATTATGAACGAGGATTATATTGTTGAACTGATAGACAGAAAAATATACAAACAGCTAATGGATAATTACAGAAAGGTGAATATCGTTAATACCACTCTCGGCAACGACGCAGCCCTCCTCGGCGCGGCATATGAAGCTTCAAAACTATAATTTTACTTCATATATAAAAACAGGATCCGATAAATCGGGTCCTGTTTTTATATAACATATTAAACTTTGTAAATCAGAAATTTTCTTATAAAGAAATTCCAGAAGAAAACGATTCCCGTTGCAAGAATTTTGGAAACCATTTCATTTATTCCTATCAAATCAACAGCTACCCACATTATGAGAAGATTCATAAGAAGCCCTGCAATGCTGGTCAGATATATTTTTGCAAGTTCTTTAAACACATTCTGTTTTTCTTTAAAAAGAATCAGTTTTCCGAAAGCCCAGTTCGCAAAAGTTGATAGAATAAACGCAAGTGCTGTTGCAATCATATAATTAATGCTTAGAACATCATTAAAAATATAGAAAGCCGCCCATTCAACAACGGTCGCAAGACCTCCTACAATTACATACAGCACAAGCTGTCTGAAATCCTCTTTAATTTTCATAAAACACCTCGTTTTAACCGGCCGGAAAAAGAAATTTGAGTTTAGAATTCAGGCTTTTCATTTTTTTCGATTCTCTTTCATCCCTTTTAAGCAGCAAAAGGAATATTAAAATCGGTGTAATCAAAAAAGTATAATAGAAGAATCGAAAATCAATTCCGGAAAGCAAAAGCATTGTACCGTAATTATAGGCAAACAACGGTACGCACATTAAAAGCTTTTTGAAATCACGCAGTGAATTAAATTTTGCGACCATAACAATCAGCAGCAAAAGCATCATAAATCCAATATGATAACAGGGATAGGCAAACCAGGATTTTATCAAATACTGATTAATGATTTGCTGAATATTTGAAATGAAAGAAATGCCTTGATAGGATATGCCATAGTCATTCTCACTGATGGAATTTCCCTGAAGCGCCCAGTAGCAATTCTCCGAACTTATTGCCCAAACCATATTGGTCAGCGCCAGCAATCCTTCCAAAGCTGCTTCCGGTGCGGAGATAAAGCATTTCAATGTGATTTTAAGTATTTTTAAAGCGCTTGTGCTATCAATGGTTTCAATACTGTCGGCGGTGAATTTAACGCTGTTCCAGCCGGAATGCGGCTTGAAATTGCTCCATTTTTCCGGAGAGGCAACGCTATAAACAAATTCCTTGGTTTCTTCGTCAAGCGTTTCGGGATTTTCCTTGACAACATTCCCTATTATACTCATAGGAAGTCCCATCATTTCCGACTGCCTGTTGCCGGGAGCTGAAACATTGAGAAGAGGATAAAGAACTCCGCTGACAAAAATGCACATAGCGGCAAATAAAGCAACCAGTTTGACTTTGCTTACCCAGTTTGTTTTTAAAGCACCGCTGATAAATAAAACGGCAATTAAAAACGGAATTGTGAAAAGGACAGAATTATGACGTGAATATTCAGCAATACAAAGCATGAGCGCAAGCGCGGCGGCGTTTGCAATTTTTTTAAGCCATCCGCCATTTGTGGCATAAATGTGAACACCAAAGCTTACGCACATTAATACGCTTATCGCAAAAGTACAGTCCTTCCAAGGATACATTATTATGATTGTCGTTACGGGATTGAAAACCATAAAAACAAAGGTTGCGTATACAAACCATTTTTTCCGGGAATAAGTGAGCATTGTTATTGCCGCATATGAAACGGCAAGAGAAAACTCAATTATCTGAACAGGTATAATCGCAGAGACTTTATTTCCAAAGAGCATCAAAGGCAGTTTTATCGCTATAAGTGTTTGTAAAACGGGATGCCAGTCAGAATAATCCCCCGTAACCACCTGAGCGTATTGAGTGAATGAATCGGGTGAAAATGAACCGGGAAATGCACCGGCAAGCCAAAAGGACAGCCAAAGAAGAGAAATTGCAAAGAAAGCGAAAAAGAACTTACGCTTTGC
>CANPXD010000114.1 GCA_947585615.1 uncultured Clostridia bacterium | reverse complement strand
TGCTTATCGGCAAAGTGGATGTGAAAATCCTCTTTCATAATTAGGCAACTCCCTCCTACAATTTCAATTTATCTTCCTGTCCGCTTATGGAATGATTATATCATACTCACCGTAAAAAATCAATGTTGCGGCGATTTTTACACTTGCCGTTTATATTTGATGTGTGATTGCCGAGAAGAAAAAACGGCTTTCATCTTTTATAGGAATTTTTGAATATTGTATTGCAATTAGCTATACAATATGGTAGAATAAAAACAGAAAGGCAGGTGCTTACTATGGCAACGAAAAGCGCAAATGTAACGGCTCGTGTTCAGCCGGAAATTAAACAGCAGGCGGAGGCGGTTCTGAACAGAATCGGAATGCCGGTTTCGGTTCTGATTGATACCCTATACAGACAGATTATCATGACGGGCGGTGTCCCGTATTCTCTCACCGTACCGAGCTTACCCACTAAAGACGGCTTGACTGATGAGCAATTTGACGCGATGACGGAAAAAGGATATAGTCAGGCAAAATCCGGCGACGGATTACCCGTTGATGAAGCCTTTGCCAAAATTCGTGAAGGAATTTGAATAGGGGGTATGAAGTGAAGCTGACCGCTCAGGCAATCGGACAAATTGAAGAAACGGTACAGTATATCTCCAAAACGCTGTTGGAGCCGGAAATCGCACAAAAATGGGTGGATACGCTGCAAAGTGAAATTGAAAAGCTGGATTCTATGCCGTCAAGATACCCTCTAAATCGTTGACAGCGATAAAGATACCCTGTTGATGAATGGATTCCTAAAAACTGGCGCAGCGCATCAGAAACCCTCCGATGCGCTGCGTTTTATTCCTCTGATTCTGTTTGATTCTATGAGCCGACCTTCTTCATGCCTGCAAATTGGCTCCCGAACGCAGCATCTCTTGTTCGACCGGAGCTTCCGCATCACCGGCAAATAAAAAAGCGGTTTGTTGAATGTTGTCTTTACCACTGCGGAATGATTGTTCAGGTCGTCATAGCTTTCGCTGATCGGGGCAAGCAGATCTATAGAAAGTCCGTTCCCGTTGAACAGATTTATGCCGGCTTTTGCCGTATGGAGCTGCAAGCCCTTGGCGGATATTGTATCAACCAGTTTTTCAAATGCCGAGATGGTATGCGATTTTTTCGGCATATATACATCGCCGACATCAAAGGCTTGGATTACTCCCGCGAGGCTGCCGATATAGTCGTTGTGCGCTTGAAAAGAAACATCAAGAAAGAATCTTATAAATTTTAACTTTAATTTTTTAACGCTGTAATCGGTACAACATAAACCCCGTCATCTCTTTGATATGCGGCATTTGACATACCGCATATCACGCATAATACATCGGGCGGATTTCCATCTTTTTCTTTGACAATCGCATTTTTGAGAGCTACAAGGTCTTCTGCTGCTTTATCAATTTGATTTGCACCCAATTTTATTTCAAAAGCAGCCCAATGTCCATCGCTGAGTTCAATAACGGCATCAATTTCTTTTCCGGAATAGTCCTGATAATGATATAATTCTGCGTTGAATGACTCTGCATACACTTTCAAATCACGTTCAACCATCGCTTCGAATAAAAATCCGAATGTGTTAAGATCGTTGATAAGATGATTAGGTGTTAATTTCAGCAATGCGCAAGCAAGTGAAGGGTCGGAAAAATGCCTTTTCTCCGCTTGCTTGACACGCACAGACGAACGAACGCGCGTTGAAAAAGGCTTTTGATTATCCAACAAAAACAATCTGCCGAATACTTCAAGATAGGATGCAACGGTATCGACATCAATGTCGCTCACGTCTATGTTTTTAATATCATTTTTTAAAGTTTTGTTTGTAACGGTCGTGCTTTCGTTTCTGGCAAGAGAACGGAGAAGCAACATCATTTTGTCTTTATCTCTCTTGATTTCATCGACACGAAAAGCATCATCCTCTATAACGGCATTCAAATACTGCATGAGCAAAAGCATTGCTTCCTCAATCGGAGCAGAAATATTTCCGGGCCATCCACCTCTGACGATGTGTTCAGCAAGCTTTTTTAGCTCAACTTCGCCTGTCATTGTCGGTTTCAATTTGTTATTACATAAATCCTCAAGAGAAACAACGCCGCTTGAATTGCCCGATTCAAACAGAGACATCGGGCGCATCCTGAGCCGCGCAATTCTGCCTGCGCCGCTGTGCATAATACCTTTTCGCTTTGGCGTAGAAGAACCTGTTAATATAAACTGTCCCTTTTTTCCTCTTCTGTCAATATAGCTGCGGGCGGCATCCCAAAGCGCAGGACACTCTTGCCATTCATCAATCATTCTCGGCGTTTCCCCTTCCAAGACCAGATCCGGCGACATTTCCGCTAACCGTCTGTTTTGGAAATTACCTATGGAATCGCCTATATCAATTTTACTGTTACAGTGGTACTCCGAAGTCCAAGTCTTTCCGCACCACTTCGGTCCTTCAACGCAAACCCCGCCAAATGCAGATAAATATTTTTCTATTTGCTTATCTATAATTCGAGGTAAATATAATTCGTTTTTCATTTTCGTTTGCCCCCTTTGCAAATATATTATAATACATTCGGTCAGATTTTACAATATCATTCCGTAAGATTTTTGATTTTCATTCCGTATGATTTCGAGATTTCATACCGTGTAATTTTCGAAATTCATCCATACACATTATATCCAACATAAATTATTTAATTTAAAAAATTGAAAAAACTTATCCTTTATCCGAGAAAGCCCTGTAAAACAGCGTGTTTTCTGGCTTTTTGTAAATCAAAAGTCTGAGTTTTACGACACTTTTACGACAAATCAAGATAGGAAAGGACACAATATAGCTACTGCTTCTTACACAGAATGAAAGGTTTATAGCTTTATTTTACGGCATATCTTGGCTATATGCATTAAAATAAATTTATAAGAAAAAGAAAGCGAGCCGCATTTAGCGTATCAATGATTTTTTACACTTTAAAGTCTTCTATACTATTGTATTTCCAAAAAACTTTTTCTTAAACCTATTGTTTGAGTTTCCCCAAAATTTCAGACAACAACCGCTGAAATCCTTGTAGTTAAGCCAAAAACTGACACTTGGAATTTGAAACTGTTTCTAAAATGTTACAACCCGGCAAAACCGCATGGTTACTGAGTTTTATGATAACAAAAAAGCTGCTTTTTGAAAAAATGGGGAAACTCAAATAAACCTATTGACATTGTATGTGAAATCAAATATAATATATTATGTGATATAACACATAATAAGAGAGGGGGCACTATGCAAAATTTTGAAGTTGAATATTTTGAAAGGAGCGATCACGCCCGCCCAGCAG
>CANPXD010000113.1 GCA_947585615.1 uncultured Clostridia bacterium | reverse complement strand
AAGGATTTATACGCTGCGTATAAGCTGTGGTGCGAGGACAACGCCTTTGCTCCGCTTGTGCAAAAGAGCTTTTGTTCATATTTGAAGCAAAACGAAAATAAGTACCATATCCGTTATACAAACAAGGTAAACATCGGCAGAGGCAAGTATGTAAGAGGTTTTACGGGCATTGAGATAACTCAATGTCCGTTTTTATGAAACGGCGCTGACCGAAAAACACATGTACCAAGCGTACAACCGTACCGAACCAAGTGAGTACATAAGTACACATTGTACGCGTACTTTGAGGTCGGTGTCAGAATTTTTTTACAGGAGGGAAATACAGTGAAAGCACAATACGGAATTTTAAGATTTGCGAAATATAAAGGACCGGAAATCGGTCATATTGAGGCTCATAATGAGCGAACAAAAGAAAAATATGCGAGCAATCCCGATGTGGATGTGAGCAGAAGCAAATATAATCTGCATCTGATAAAACCGAAGCGGAAATATCGGGCGGAAGCAGAACGGCAGATTGCCGAAGCAGGCTGCCGTACCCGCTCCGACAGTGTGCGAGTGGTGGAAGCGCTCATCACCGCAAGTCCGGAGTTTTTCAAGGGCAAAAAACGGGCGGAGATAAAGGAATATTTCAGCTATGCGCTCGATTTTATCAAGGCTCATCAAAACGAAAACACAATCATATCCGCAGTGGTGCATATGGACGAGAAAACGCCGCATATGCACCTTTGTTTTGTCCCGATTACGGAGGACGGCAGACTCTCCGCAAAGGATATTGTCGGCAATAAGAAAAAGCTGACGTGGTGGCAGGATGAATTTTGGAAACATATGGTTAAGAAATATCCGGCACTGGAGCGCGGCGAGAACGCGTCAAAAACTGGACGCGAACATATCCCGCCGAGATTGTTCAAGGAAATGGCTCATCTTACAAAGCTGCGTAGTAAGCTTGATGAACTGATTGTCGGAATTAACCCGCTGAATAAAAAGGCGCGGCTTGATGAAATCGCCGGACTTCTCGATAAATTTCTGCCGGCAGCGGAGAAAATGGGCAGAAACTTGAAAAAATACAAAACCGCCATAAATGAATTAGAAGCTGAAAACGACGAACTTGCCAAGAAAAACAAGGAATTGATAGATAAATCCAAAGAAAGCCTTTTGAAAAAGCTGCAAATCTCACAGCTTGAACGAGATTATGCCGCGGCAATGGACTTGATTAAGCGTATTCCACCGGAGGTGTTTAATGAATTTGCCGTAAAGTCAAACGAGAAACCGGCAAGTCGAGAAAAATCAATCAGAAACGGAGGTCGAGATATTTGAATCGTGTTGATCAGTGGAGTAATTTTGCAGAATTGTTGGGCAACTTGATTGCAAAATACGCTGATGTCCTGGATATTGATTCAATGAAGGACACCAACACAAAATCAAATATAAAAGATGAAGAAAAAAATATTAAAATTTCAGAGAAAAATATTGCATAAATCAATGATATATGATATACTAATTCGTGAAATATGTGTCCAAACAATTTGTTCAAGGCAGAAAAACTGCCTTGATATACATAACGAAGGGAGAAAGCAAAATGGATAGGATTAAAGTTTATACCTACACGAGAGTGTCAACGACTATGCAGATAGACGGTTACTCCCTTGATGCTCAAAAAGCGCGAATGAAAGCATATGCGGATTTTAATAATTTTGAAATTGTCGGCGAATACGAGGACGCGGGAAAATCCGGCAAATCAATAGAAGGACGGCTTGCTTTTAATAATATGATTGAGGATATAAAAAGCGGAAAAGATAACGTTTCATTTGTAATGGTCTTTAAGTTGTCCCGTTTTGGCAGAAATGCGGCGGACGTACTGTCAAGCCTTCAAGTTATGCAGGATTTCGGAGTAAACCTGATATGTGTCGAGGACGGTATAGACAGTTCAAAGGATGCGGGAAAGCTGATGATTTCCGTATTGTCGGCTGTCGCGGAAATTGAACGGGAGAATATCCGTGTTCAAACTATGGAAGGACGAATACAAAAAGCTCGTGAGGGAAAATGGAACGGAGGTTTCGCCCCATATGGGTACAAACTCGTTGATGGCAGACTGGAAATAAACGAGGACGAAGCCGAGGCTATCCGCATTATATTCGACCAATATGTAAATACGGATATGGGAGCTAACGGCATCGCAAGGTATCTCGAAAATCACGGAATTCATAAAATAGCTCGTCAGAATGGTAAAAATCCGTTATTTGATTCCGCACTTATCAGAAAAATAGTTAAAAATCCCGTTTATTGCGGCAAAATTGCTTATGGGCGCAGAAAAACAGAGAAAGTCCACGGAACAAGAAATGAGTATCATTTGGTGGAACAAGACGATTATATTGTGGTTGACGGTCTGCATGAAGCGATTGTTTCCGAGGATGTTTGGGGAAAAGCGCAAGTAAAAGCTGCCTTACAAGCAAAGAAATATGAGCATATCCACCGTGGCGCAAGCGAGCATATACACCTACTTTCAGGAATAATCAAATGTCCTATATGCGGCGCAGGAATGTACGGGAACAAAAGTATTAAGCATAAAAAAGACGGTACAAAATACAAGGATTTCTACTATTACGGCTGTAAACACAGAAATATGACCAGAGGTCATAAATGTAATTACAAGAAACAAATTAACGAAGAAGTGATTGACAGCGCGGTGTCCGAGGTGATTATAAAGCTTGTCAGCAATCCAAAGTTTGCCACACTTATGCAAAACAAAATAAATATGAAGGTCGATACAACAGAAATTGACCGAGAAATTAAAGCATTTGAAAAACAGTTGCACCGAAATTATTCCGTAAAGACAAAACTGTCAGAGGAAATAGATATGCTTGATCCTGAAGACAAGCATTACGAGAGAATGAAATCGGATCTGAACGATCGGTTATACAATATGTATGACAAAATAGAGGATATAGAAAGCAAGCTGATTGAGGTAAGGGCAAAGAAAAGCGCTATTGAGACTGATAAAATTACGGGCGACAATATTTATAAGGTGCTAATTCATTTTGAGCAACTGTATGGAGTTATGACTGATGATGAAAAGAGAAAATTTATTGAAGAGCTTATATCCGAAGTGCATATTTACGAGGAGCGTCAGCCGAATGGGCAATGGCTCAAATCCATAAAATTCAAACTTCCAATAGTCGAAGAGGATATGGAAATGAGTTTGGACTGCGATAAGCACGTTGAGACGGTAGTATTGATGTCAAGGAAACTTAAAAATAACGGATAAAGGAGAGAGACAAATGTTTCGGAAAATGAGACGGTTCAAGCAGCAGCTTACCGACGAGGAATGTAAAGAGATACTGCGGTCGCAGCCGAGGGGCGTTCTCGCGCTTGCGGGCGACGACGGCTACCCCTACGCCGTGCCGATCGATTTCATATACGACGAAAGCACAAACACGCTCGGTTTTCACAGCGCGGGCGAGGGACACAAAATCGACGCGATACGCCGCTCGGACAAGGCGTCGTTCTGCGTGTAC
>CANPXD010000112.1 GCA_947585615.1 uncultured Clostridia bacterium | reverse complement strand
CAGATTTGCAAGACGAGAGCAAAATTTTAAGAAAATTTAAGAACAAATGTTCTAAAAAGTATTGATTTCTTTCGCGGCAGGGTATATAATGTTAGTGAAACTACCAATGAAAAGGAGCGATTTTATGCCGAAAGAATATTTAAAATTTACGATTCGCGACCAAATCTCGGATTGGATAAGGGATAACAAGTCATCGCAAGCAAAACTTGCAAAGGAAATAGGCATCTCTGAAGCTACGCTCAACCGATTCATGTCTGGCAAAACAGATACACTTGGTATAGAGCAAATCGTTAAGCTCGCCGAGATTTTTGGCTGTTCTACGGATTATCTGTTGGGCGTGACGGATATACCGCGGCATCAAATCATTGACGCGGAGGAACTTGGGCTAACCGAGAATGCTGCGACTAATATCATCTCTCGCACCGTGCCAATCGACATTTTGAACGAACTGCTTGTTGACCCGCACTTTATTAAGGCGTTGCTTCTGATTGATTTTTATTCAAGCGACTACTTCGCACAAATCGTTGAGGGGCAGAACGACTTCACAAAATCTATGCGAGATTTTGCAGGCAAAGCCAATCCGAAAGCTAAAGAGGTCAGGAAAGCTGTTGTGCTGTCTAAGCCTAATTTCAAAGCAGAGCAGCTCATTAACATACAGTACGAATTTATAACGGCGGTCAAGGACATAAAGAAAAACTCTGCCGCCAATGCAGACAACAGAGCAAATAAAGAATTTTTGGAAAATATACTGGCAGCCTTTAAGCCTCAGGATGTGACGAAACTCACGCCGGAACAGATAAGCGTGACGATTGCTAACGTCGTAAAATCATCGGGCAATATTGATGAGAATGTGCAGAAGATTTTCAAAACATTCGGGACGGAGCTGCTGAAAGGTCTGCCGAGCGAGAACAAAAAGAACGCCGAGAGTTGATATGCCTTTTGCTTTTTGGCTGCTTCCTGCTTAGTGAAGTGTGCATATACACAAAAACCTTTTCAAGGGCAGTCAAACGCAAAAGGTATAACACACTAGACTTTCACGGAAAGTCGTGTGCCACGAAACCGTAGGTTTCTGATGAACGCGGGGTTTTGTCTGCGAGACAACCGAGGCAATCGTTGCCGCCGAGGGCAGGCGAGCAGCAACAAAACCAGCTTTCATTGGATTCATTCCCTATCTACACAAAAAACCGAGTACCGTTCATCTGAACAGCACTCGGCTTTTTTATTCCGCAAGATCACTCAATAATCATAAATTGTCTTTTCGTCTCGTATTTTCAGCGCATCTTCCAAGTCGGTCACATAAGAATCCGTGGTAAAATGGCTCTCGTCCTCTACGACAAGATGATTCGGCTGCTTTGCCCAGTCGAAGTGCATACCGTATGACCACTCCGAGCCGTCAACATCGTGATATGTGATTATCAGGACTGTGTTCAGGTCGCCCGAAACCATCGGCACTCTGTTACAGGTCGAATCGCCGTTTCCGTCGCTGAAGAAATATACGCACTTGTCGTCGAAGTCGATTATCCAGTAATTGTCATAAGTACCGCCCTCGCTTTTATATGCATAAACGCCTGAGTTGCCGTTCTTGACGGTTTTTCTGTCGTTTGTGGAGTAAAATACGCTGTCGCTTTCAGTGACTTTTGGAGTATCCTCCTGTTTATCGGCAGCAGTCGTCTGGCTTGGAGCTTGCGTTTGGTTTGCGGGATCGTCCTCATAGCTCATATGATATACAATGACTATTTCGGCGTTCTTTTTGAATATATCTCCGCGTCTGTAATCGTTTCTTCCCGCTATGGTGACGCTTTTGACCGATTCTTCTTCCGTGATTCCCCATATGATGTCATACACGGGAGTTGCGGTAATATTTGTAAATCCGGCGTCCTGCAAATCCTTGACGACCGTTTTATAATTGTAGTTTTTGTATGAGGCTTCCGAATGCATGACTTTTGCTTCATCTTCTGCAAGGTTTGTCTTATAGTCTACATAAACCGTTTTGACGTCTATGCTGCCGCTGTAACAGCTTATCTGATACATCGCGTCAAGCTCGGACGTTACATCAAGCGTCACTTCTCCGGTCACTGACGACGAGGTGGAGTTTCTGAATTTTAGTGTGTGCTTTGCATAATTAAATCGCCTGCAAGCTTTCCTATTATTTTAGTCAGCTTTAGTTCAAAAATCCTGCTAACATCATCTGCTCCGCTGGAGGCATGTGCGCATTCATGCAACAGCGTTCCGGCGTATTCTGATAAATCGGACAGCTGCTTTCTCTTTATAAGTATTCTTCTTTCATGAGACTGCCAAAGTCCTACTGTTTCAAAGCTTGACGCTTCAAACTCATATATTTTATCAACAATTTCTATAGACATAACCTGCGCCGGTTTTCCGCCTATAAGTCTTAAAATATCGTCGGTTTTATCATAAACAGCCCGCTCTTCGGGAGTGAGCTCGTCGCGGCTTATAATTGTAGGCTTAAAGCGTTCTTTCTGCTCCGAAAGGAATTGCGATGTCGTGATGATTCTATCGTTTTTATCAGAACGACTGTTTTGTTCGTTGATTTTGTTTGCGATATTTGACGGTATTGTTATAACATTGTTTCCGCTGCGCTTTATCTCATCTATCACGCTCGGAGATTCCTCCAATTCCTCGGGAGTGACAAACACTGCCTTGCTTTGGATTTTACTAAGTTTTCTTGTCGCGTGTATGATTACATCGCTCCAGCCTAATTCATCATGCTTGCTGCCGTAACTGAACTTTTGCAGGTCAGATGTTAAAGCATTTATGACCGCTTCAGATTCGCAATTAAAAAGAATGTTCTTGACGGAATCCGTATATGCCGAGCGTCCAACGGCAGTGCGTTCACGATTAAGCGCACGTTTTATTTTGGAATTTAATAATGCGATATTGTATGAAAACAGAAAATTCGGCTCTTCTGCAACCTTGACGCCATTTATGTAGATATTCGCGTATTCGCCATTGTTTTTCAGCACATCGCCGTAGCCAGTTCGCTCCAGAACAGTTTCGTCGGAAAATTTAAGAAAAAGAGCCTTTGCATTATCTATATCTTTATCCGAACAGCCGTCCAAGCAAAAGTCGGTTCCAACCATATTGGGATTTTCAGGGTTTTTTATTTCGGCATGAAGCGTGACAATGTCGTCAAATCCGCTTTTAGCCGCCTGTTTCAGCGTTATGATTCCGTATTTTGAAGTGATAGTGACCTTTACGCCGTGGCGGTACAACGTGGCGAGAGCATCTTTAAGTCCAACCCCAAACCTGCCAATCAGCTTGTCGTTTTTCAGCTTTTCCTCGTTTTCGTTTTGTGTCAGATGATGGTAGTTCAACCCGCGTCCATAATCAACAATGTGCCAACAGTCCCTATCATCTTTGAAAATTGATATATCTGCAGTGCCTGTTATAATTTGCTCGTCCAACGCATTTGCGATTATTTCCCTGACGGCATGATGTATTTCCCAGTTTTCCAGAATTTTTTCAATGTTCAGGTCAAATTCCCGCTCGCTCTGTACGGTTGGCTCAAGCTTTTGAGCAGGTGATTCCACAAAATTGTTAATATCGCGTGCGCCATCCGATTTTTTGATAAAATCAAATAAACTCATTTTTAAATCTCCTTTTTGATACAGGTGTAAGCCTGAAAATTTTCTATATATTGACTATAGCACACTATCAGTCCAAAAACAAGGACAGTAAGCAGAAATTTTAAAAATTATTATCTGCCAGTTCGTTTCGGCGTCGGGGTTAAGGCTCTTTGACAGCTCCCCCATCTGCTTG
>CANPXD010000111.1 GCA_947585615.1 uncultured Clostridia bacterium | reverse complement strand
CCTTGCTTTGAGCAAGGGCGCACTTATATACCACATGAATGTGGTATGTGCGGTCTTGCAGACGGCGTTTTGTGCCTGTCGGCACAAAGGAAAACAGCGGGCAAAGCCCGCAGAAAGGAGCGCAGCGCATGGCGATTTACCATTGCAGTATCAAAATCATATCTCGCGGCAAAGGCAAGTCTGCCGTTGCTGCCGCCGCTTACCGCAGCGGCGAAAACCTCACCAACGAATATGACGGAATAACCCACGACTACACACGCAAGGGCGGCGTCGTTCATACCGAGATTTTATTGCCCGACAATGCACCCGCCGAGTATGCAGACCGCGCCGTTTTGTGGAATGCAGTTGAGAAAATTGAGAAAGCGAAAAATGCGCAGCTTGCAAGGGAAATTGAAATTGCCCTGCCCAAAGAATTGACGAGGGAGCAGGGCATTTCTCTTGTGAGGGAGTATGTAAAGGAGCAGTTTGTAAATGCCGGAATGTGCGCCGATATTGCCATACACGACAAGGAAGACGGCAACCCCCACGCCCATGTCATGCTGACAATACGCCCCATCGAGCAGGACGGCACATGGGGAGCGAAGCAGAAAAAGGAGTATGTTCTTGACAGGGACGGAAACAAAATCTATGACCCGAAAAAGCGTTCCTACAAATGCAAATCCATTCCCGCCACTGACTGGAACGATCAGACAAAAGCGGAGGAATGGCGAAGCGCATGGGCTGAAATCTGCAATCGGGCATTGGAACAAAACGGACACACTGAGCGCATAGATCACCGCAGCTATGCGAGACAGGGGATAGATCGAATCCCTACCGTCCATTTAGGCATAGCGGCTTTTCAAATGGAGAAGCGAGGAATACCCACCGAGCGCGGTAACCTCAACCGTGAAATCGAAGTCACAAATCAGCGTTTACGGCAGCTTAAAGCCCGTATATCCAAGCTGCAAAACTGGCTGAAAGACGAAGCGGCAAACACCGAGCCGCCCACCCTTGCAGACGTGATACAGGGTATCCTATCAAAGCGTGAGCGGAGCGGAGAACAGAGCCGATACACCACCATCCACAATCTGAAAGCGGCGGCGAATATGTTGTATTTCTTACAGACAAACAACATTAAGGATATGGCGGGACTGGAAGAAAAAGTTGAGGATATGTACGGCGCACAGCGCGGCATTGCGGAAGAACTGAAACCCATAGACAGGCGGTTAAAGACTCTTGACGAGCATATTTCAAATGCCGAGAAGTATTTCCAGTACCGCGACATTTACAGGCAATACAAACAGCAGAAGCCGAAAAAGCAGGAAGCGTTTTACGAAAGCCACCGCATGGAGCTGACCCACTACGAAGCCGCAGAACGCTATCTGAACGCCGTGATGAACGGCAAGACTGGCATTCCATTAAAGGCGTGGAAAACGGAGCGCGACAAGCTGAACGGCGAGAAAAAACAGCTAACCGGCCAGTATTATGCGCTCAAAGATGAGGTCAAGGAAGTTGAGCAAATCCGCAGGAATGTTTACAGTATCTTGAGGGAAGAAAACGGCAGAAAGCAGCCTACGCGGAAGCATGAGATTGAACGGTAAAAAAGAACAACGGCGGGATAATAGCACTATCCCGCCGTTACATGGTATTAGTTTATAATCTTTTCGATAAGGCAGATTTTATTGCCAGAAAGCGTATTCGAAATCATCTATAAATGTCGGGGTGTCAATGTCAATTCCTGCGGTATCATACATTGACGCGGGTGTGCAAAATATTTAGCAAACCTAAATTAATGGCCTAATCATTTTTTCTTTTCTTTCCACATTTTTCAACAAAGGAATTATATTTTTTCTTCTGTATCGCCTTGATTATCGGCGTTGATAGTACTCCCGCAGCAATTCCTATAATCCAGACGTATTTCCAGCTTGTCAGCAGTCCGAAAAGAACAACCAGTGCGGTAGCAGCCAGCCAATACAAAATCTGAATTTTGCCGTTCGATTTATTTAGTTCTTCTAAAATATCAACACCCTCGGATTCGTGCGGAGCATTTTCAATAAAAGCTGCCGCTCCGACAGTTCCCGAACACGAGCGAAAATCTTCGCTGCATTCCTTAGCTCCTGCGGCGTAAGTATTATTGTTAAGTATTTCAAGAACCGCAGAACGGATTCCATGAACCGAATCGTTTGTAAGCATAACTCCCGCCCCGATTTCTTTTGCACGTCTTGCAACCGCCTGCTGTTCGCTTGTCTGCGGATACAGAATCATCGGTGTCGCCATATACAGACTTTCAGAAACGCTGTTCATGCCGCAGTGTGTGATAAATGCGTCCACTCTTGACAATACATCAAGCTGATCAACATAAGGATATACTTTAATATTTTCGGGCAGTTCACCGAGAACGGAAATATCAAGTGCATTTCCGCAGGAGATTATGACATCAACCTTTTCGTCTTTGAGAGCATCAATGCATTTGGCATAAAAATCAGGTCTGTCGTTTATAACCGTTCCCATTGAAATATATACGAGCGGCCTTTCCTTTTCTTTGTCCGGCTCAATCTTTGAAAACACAGATGGACCTACAAAGACATAGTGGTCAGAAAAGCTTTCGGAATACGGTTGAAATCTTTCTGATGTATAAACAACCGAGTCGGTTTTGTTATCACTCTGAACAAGAGACAATGCGTTCTTTACCTTGTACCCGTAAGGTTTAAGCATTTTCAGTTCCTTTGATATTTTCGGCAGCCCGAAAACCATATCCGCAAGTTCCTTGGGGGAGTTTTTCATATATTGCGAAGCCATCTGATTGAATGCAAATGTGCTTGTCGAAACGACCAACGGAACATTGTGTTTCCATGCGTTCAGCTTGCCCCAGAAACAGACGGAATCGGCATACACGACATCGGGCTGAAAGGTTTTGAATTCTTCATCAAGAAAAGCGTCCATACTAAGAGTAATACGGATATCCTGAATCGTCATTTCCGTAGTGGAAACATTTTTAAGTCCTGCTTCTTCCTTTTCCGTTAATTCGCCGAGGAATGCGTTGCACGAAACGAAGTCCGCGCCTGTCGCCTTTATTTTGTTCTCAAACTCATCGAACGAATAAAACCTGACAGTATTGCCGCGTTTGACTAATTCAGACGCAACGGGAAGCATAGGATTGGTATGACCGTGAGCGGGAATACAAAAGAATGCTATCTTTTTCATTTGTTATCGCCGTCCTTTTCAAGAAACACCTTGCCAAACAGCTCCGAAAACTCCTCTTTCGGAGGAATTACAATTCCTCTTTTCTCGTCCCCGAAAAGAAATAAGGTGTCGCCGGGCTTTATTCCAAATATCTCGCGTGCCTGCTTGGGTATTACAATCTGTCCTTTTCACCAACTGTAGCCATCCAAGCATATTGACCTTTCTGTGCACTCATTTCATTCACCTCCAAAGTATGATTTGTTATACAAATCATACTCCAATATTATAAAAATGTCAATAAATACGAAAAAGCACTTGACAAAACGCTTCATGGGGGACGCCGGAGGATATAAAACCGTACATAGACCCCGTTTTTGAAAACAATATCCCGCTCACGCAGACGGAACGGCTCACCATGAACAGCCGCCCGAAGCAGCCGAAATATGCGAGGAATAAAAATATCCTTGTGATCGGCGGCTCCGGCAGCGGCAAGACCCGATTTTTCGTCAAGCCGTCGCTTATGCAAATGCACAGCTCCTATGTTGTCACAGACCCCAATGGATAGCTATAATAAGGATAGAGAGTTTTTTACTCTCACGAAAGGAGGTTACACCACATGAAGAAACAGCAGGA
>CANPXD010000110.1 GCA_947585615.1 uncultured Clostridia bacterium | reverse complement strand
GAATCTTTTCGGGTTCCTTTTCTTTCGTCGTTGTTTAATTTTCAAGGTGCTTCTCCCCGCCTCGCTTCCGTTTCCCCTCCGCAAGGCGCTTGTTAATAATACCAAAACGGAATTAAAATGTCAACACTTTTTTCAAACTTTTTTATTAAGCGTCATACCCCGCCGGGCGTTTCTAAAACGTTCAAATATTGAAACTTGAAGTTTTATTATATATTATATACATTATATAATGTTCTCAGCTGATTTGAACGCAATATATGGATTTGTTGAATAAGCCTCATCGGGCATATACTTTTTTGACTTCTCATAAAGTTCCTCAACATCTTTATAATACACCTTATAGTCAAAAAGTGTAAAGCCATCCTCATCTTTCGTAAAAATAACGGCATCCTCATCAAATCCGAAGGTTTTTGTATTGTAATATGCGACGCAGGCTCCTGAAATTACTATCAACGCCGACAAAAACAATATTAACGCAACCGGGTGCTTTTTCATTTTATCAGTCCTTTACATAATCTTTCAAAAGCAAATCGGCAAGCGCATCTGCAAAGAGTCTTCCCGAATAGCAAGCCTCATCCAGCGTATTTCCCTCCGTTCCTACCTCAAGCAGAAAGGAGTTTTTTGTTAAATCCATATTGTACTTGCGCTCCGAAAAGAGAATGGGGCGCATTAAACCGGGATATTTTTCATTGATTGTGTTTGTGACTGCACTTGAAAAACGAAGATTATATTCCCAATCGGGGAAATTGCTCACTCTGCCGTATTCACAGCCGGAAATAATCATCATTTTTGCCGCTTTTTTACCGTTCACCTCGGCAGTCGGCTTGACCTTTGTACCGTTGCTGTATGTAATACTGTCGCGGTGAACATCTATGGTAATTTCAATTGAAGGATACTGTTCAAGATATTCGCTCATTGATTTCCGCGACGAGTCGTAAGATTCGTTATATGAAAGATCATGTATTTCCCTGTCATGGATAACAGTAAACCCCCGGCTTTCAAGCACCTTACAGATTTCGTCCCCGACCCGAACCATATTTCTGCCTGTATCTTTGGTCTTCAGGTCGGTGGACTCTGTATAATAACCCACATCAAGAAGAGTATAGCATTCAGTTGTGTGACTGTGATAAATCAAAATAGCAGGCTTTGAAATATCCTGTATTTCAAGCTCTGCCTTTTGCTCCAAAAGACTTTTAATATCAAGCTTGTAAAAGGATTCAGGTATTTTGCTTTGAACCTGAACATTTCCGAAGGTTACGATTGTTCCGCCACCCGTGTAATTATCTTCGCTTGTCTTGCCTTTTACTGTTTCTGATTCAATCGTTTTTTCAGCCTCAGTCATAAGCTCCTGAATATCCTCAGGAGTTGCGGTCAAATCCGTATCATCGGAGCTGTCCTCCGCAATAATACCGTGCATAGCCTCCTGAGCCTCTTCTTGACGGGTATTACTATTATCTGCATTATCACCTGAAATTATTAAAGAAATTTCAGAGGAAACTGATTTTATTTCGGTATAAGGCTTTGACACTCTGTCGGCAGTCTGCGCAAAGGATACAACCGCGCCGGAAACATAAGGTGAAAAATTAATAAAAATTCCCGTAAGAGAAAAAACGACTATAACGTTTGAAATAAAAATTATAATTTCCTTTTTCATATTACACCTGTATACAAAAGTATTATATACATTATATATATGAAAAGACGTCGGAATTTATCCCACAAGCGCGTATAAATCACGTTCGTTTATATCGGACTGAAGGCAGACGTTTATACTCATTCCGATCAGCTTTGCTCCCTGCTCCGTTACCCGGTCGATTTCCCTTGGTGTAACAAACATGGAATCATCCTCCAAGCCCTTGATTATACCTGTTGAGACAACAGTGGGGATTCCGACAGCCACAACCGGAATACCGAGTGTTTTTTCTGAAATTTCAAAGCGATGGTTTCCGACTCCCGAACCGGGAAAAATCCCTGTATCCGAAAGCTGAACTGTTGTCCCGAGTCTTTCAGCTGACGAGGATGCAAGAGCGTCAACCGCGATTACGCAGGACGGATGAATGACATCTACTATACCTTTTATGATTTCAGCGCTTTCTATCCCCGTTTCACCAAGTACACCTGTTCTGACAGTTGAAACGCTTTTTAGATTTTCAAACCCCATTTCTTTTTTAAGCTCCTTGGATATATGGCGCGTGGCAAGAACATAGGAATTTGTTTTAGGTCCGAGAGCATCCGCCGTTATATCCATATTACCCAAACCCGCCACAAGAATATTGTCACATTGCGCAGGCAGAAGTTTTTTCAGAATTTCCGAAATTTTCTTAAGCCTGCCGTCAAAAATATCCGTATCATTAACAAAAGACGGCACTTCAACGGTTATATAATTTCCGACAGGTTTTCCTATCGCCTTTTCACCTTTTTCGTTAAGCACGCATACTCTCGTGATTCCTCCCGCATTTGTTACTTTGACACCTTCTAATTCTGATTTTTCACTCTCCTCATAGCATTCAACTGCAAGATCGGTTCGGCTTTTCATAACAAATCATCCTGTTTTTACATTATTTTCAATAAAAGTATACCCAAAAATAAAAAAATACTTGCAATTTTTCAAAAGGTATGATAATATGTTTAAGCATTTAGTAGATTATTGAGTTATACCTTACGCTAAAGGAGTGAAAATCATGCCTAATATCAAGTCTGCAAAAAAAAGAGTCAAGGTTCTGGCTAAGAAAACAGCAAGCAACAAAGCTGAAAACACTGCTCTTAAGACTGCTATTAAAAAAGCCAACGCCGCTATCGAAACGAACGCCGCAAACAAAGAAGAAGTTGTTAAAGCTGCAGTTAAAAAAATTGACCGCGCGGCAGCAAAAAATCTTATCCATAAAAACACAGCGGCAAGAAAGAAGAGCAGCCTTGCGACAAAGCTCAACAAGGCTTAATTCCGTTTGTTTGAAATTTCAGACAACTCCTGTTCCATTGGCAGGAGTTATTTTTCTTTTCCCGCTTGACTTTAGCGAATAATGATTATATAATATATTTATAATTTTATCGGGAGGATTTTCCAATGAATATAAATAAAATTTTAAAAATCATCGGCGCAATCGCAGCGATTGCAGGAATCGCGGCAGCAATCTATATTGCCGTTAAAAAGCTTACGGATAAAAAAGAGCCTGAATACTTTGACGACAATGACTTTTTTGAGTGCGACAACGATCTTGAAATAATAGAGGTTGAAAACGAAGAAGCCAAAGTTGAGGAAGCGCCTGCCGAAGAGACCCCGAAAAAGAAAAAGCCTGCTAAGAAAAAAGCAGAATAAATTATGATTTATCAGAGGAGTAACATGATGTTGCTCCTTTATTTGGTTTATAATAAAAAAGAACAGCCCTGTAAAGGCAGGACTGGCATTCTTTTCCCCGAGGTGTTTTTCAAATGTATGATTCCGGACTTGTGCTTGAGGGTGGCGGCAGCAGAGCAATATTTTCAAGCGGTGTCCTTGACGCTTTTATTGAAAACAAAATTACTTTTCCCTACGTTATAGGCGTATCGGCAGGATCGTGCAACGGAGCGTCGTTTATAGGGAAAAATCACCGCAGGCAACACGATATTACAATTAATTACTGCAACGACAAAAGATATATGAGCATTCAAAGCATAATAAAAAACGGTCAGTATCTTAACCTTGACTGGGATTTCGGCGAGCTGACGTATGATATTATGCCGCTTGATTATGACACTTATGAAAAAAGCGGCTCACAGCTTTGCTGTGTTGTAACAAACGCGCAAACAGGGGAAGCCGAGTATCTCTATCCCGAAAGTCTGCGTGAATACGGCTGTCCTCCGATTAAGGCGAGCTGCGCTCTCCCGATTGCGACAAGGGGTGTTAAAATCGGTGATAAAACTTATTTTGACGGAGGCGTATCGAACTCCATTCCGCTTGAACGTGCGTTTCACGACGGCTGCAAAAAGGCTGTGGTTATCTTAACTCAGG
>CANPXD010000109.1 GCA_947585615.1 uncultured Clostridia bacterium | reverse complement strand
GAACTGTTTACGGTAAATCTATTCAGTCATAAATGCCAAGTAAATCACGAAGATACGCGGAATATTTATTATGAATGATCGTATTTACACATTCGAATGATACGGAAAAACATTCTCGGATATTGTGTTTATGGTGTCGCAGCGGTATACTTGAACGTGAAAGGAGGGCAGCTATATGGATATTACAAAAGAAAGAAAAATTGAAATTCCCGATAACTGCAAAGCCGATTTTGTCAAAGCAATGAAGATCGGCTATTACAAGGAATTTTACAGGCAGGGACTTATTTCTTCCGAACAGCTTGAAAAATTAATGGCTATGCAGGATAATAAGTCCGTTCCATCAGCAGCGTAAGAAAAATTCTCCCTGCATATATGTCTAAAATGGCAGAATAATTTTGTTGAATTTGCCGCTTGCATTTTGCAGTGGTAAAGCGTAAAATTATATATGCAGGGCGATATTTATCCCCGAATAATGGGAAAAGGAGGACTATGAACAAATTAAAGGTTGCGGCGTATTGCCGTGTGAGTACTGACATGGAGGATCAGCTTCATTCACTTTCGGCACAGATAAAGTATTTCACCGAATACATAAGCGGTCACGAGGATTATGAACTTATCGAGGTTTACTATGACGAGGGCATAACAGGCACTTCGGTCAAAAAGCGTGACGGCTTTAACCGTATGATTGCTGATTGTGAGAACGGCGTGATTGATTTGATTTTGACAAAAGAGGTTTCGCGTTTTGCAAGAAATACCGTTGATACGCTTTGTTTTACCCTAAAACTTTCTGCTTTGGGTATCGGAGTAATTTTTATGACAGACGGCATTGATACCAGAGATAAAGACGGAGAACTTCGATTGACTATTATGGCATCAATCGCGCAGGAAGAGAGCAGAAAGGTTTCCGAAAGAGTAAAATGGGGAATACGCCGTAAAATGGAGAACGGCTGGGTTTACGGTTACAGCAGGATGTTGGGTTTCAGAACGGAAAACGGCGTTTTGCAAATTGTTCCCGAAGAAGCCGAAATTGTAAAACGCATTTTTAACAGTTACGTTTACGAAGGCAAAGGTTGTCACACGATAGCAAATGAACTTAATGCGGCAGGGTTGCTTTCGGTAAACGGCAAGATGTGGCGCGAGGACGGTGTATGCCGTATTCTGAAAAACGACAAATATGTAGGTGACCTGACACAATGGAAACATTATTCTACGGATTTTCTTACAAAAAGGTAGTTCAGAATAACGGCGATAATCCCGATGCGCCGCTTATTACTTTGCAGGATCATCACGAGGGAATAATTTCACGGGAACTCTGGGATATGGCGCAAAAGCAGATTTTTGAAAGAGGACAGCTTGCACGTCAAGGCAGGAAATATTCAAAACATTACTGGTACAGCAGCAAAGTGTTTTGCGGGAAATGCGGATATTCCTATAATGTCAGCGGTAAAAATACAAAGATAAAGCGTTCATTGCGTTGTGTAAATCGTGCAAAATATGGTGAAAACCATAGGATTGACGCAAACGGTGCGGAAGTAGGCTGCGACAATAAGTCAATAAATGAAAATGTTCTTGCATTCTGTATGAAGTATATTCTGGAAAGAATACAAATATCGCGTTCTGAAATTGTGGAACAGCTTTTTTCTGAAATCAAGGCAATACAACAGAATGAACCGACAGTTAATACGGATAATTTAAGAATGGAAATTGACAAATTAACACAAAAAAGCACAAGGCGATAGACCTTATGCTTGAGGAACTGATAACAAAAGACGATTTGCGAGAGCAGACGGAATTTTACGATAATGAGATAGCAAAACTCACGGAAGAAATTGCCCTCGGACAGGACGTAAATTCCGCACACAAGAAACAGCTTGACGGAATAAAGAACTACATTGTCCAAGTGAACGCAACAGTCGGACCGGACACAAACAGCACAAAAATTTACGGTGAGCTTCTGAAAAAAGTCATAGTTCACAACGAGGGAACGACAGATTTTTATCTGAATTGTGTGCCGTTTGGTTTCAGAATGACATATCATCTGCATAGGTACAACAGGGGACATCAGCTTGATGTTCTTGTAGATAACTGCGAAGTTATCTATTAATGTGTTTTTGTATGGTTGGGACACTTGCATACCAGTCTTTTGATCGGAGCAGGGATAGATCCGACCACGGTATCTGGAATATTAGGACACTCGCAGGTATCAACGACTTTGAACCTGTACAGTCATATGTTCCGAGAAAATCAGATAAAGGCTGCCGATGCAGTTGCAAATGCGCTTAGTTTTACCAAAAAGAATGACGTAAATATCGTCATGCACAAGACAGGGTAAGTTACGGAAAGATAAAATAAGTCCCATATAAGTCCCAAAGGCTGTTTTGGGTGTAAAAACAAAATCAGCAAATCGCATATCTACGCGATTTGCTGAGAATCAGGCTGGTGACGCAACTATTGAATAAGTCGAAATCGTTCAACACCTCTGAATTTTTCTCTATCTCTCTGATGTCTTTGAGGGAAACCGTCTTATTCTTATTTCCCATATTGAAAAATAATATCATTCTGTCGTCATACAGATATACACGGTTCACGAATATATTTATTAAATGATACCGCGCTTTAGGATCGCATATATCAAGTCCCGCAAGCTCCGTCAGCCAAGATTCTATTTGAGGGACTGTCGGTATGCGCCGTTCGTCAATGCGCGCCAATTCAAGTTCGTCAAGAATTTCGTCCTCTTGCTTCTGAAGTGCTTCCAGTTTTGCCATGAGCGCGCGGTTTCCCGTCTCTGCTATCATGTCAACGACGTTTTCTACTGCTTTTCAATGTCTTTTATGCCCGAATCTCCAAAGGATTTTTTAAACGCAGCTACGATCATTTTCGCAACGTCGTGTTTTGAATCCTCGCCGGTGACAAGGGAAAGGACTGCCTCGCATATGTACCATTCAACGAAGTCTTTCCGCTCCGTCTTTTTTGGACAAGCCTTTTTCCGCTTGTGGTTTGAACAGGCGTAATAATTATAAACCTTGTCATTCGTGCCGTGACCGCTTTCGCCGATCATCAAAGCACCGCATTCTCCGCAGTAAAGTTTTCCCGAAAGCAGATAGTCAACCTTTGCCGCCGCTCTTGCAGGAGCGCGCTTGTTTTCTGCAAGCCGCCGCTGCACAACGTTAAACGTTGCTTTGTCAATAATTGCGGGACAGCCGCCGTCTATTTTTATTTCGCCCTTTTCGTCGTTGTAATGCAGCACGCCTATGTATTTTTCGTTCGTAAGGATATGATCAAGACTCGACATTTTAAATTCACCGCCGAAACGCGTTTTATATCCTTTTGAATTGAGAGCGGCGGCAATTTCAGTTTTACTTTTGCCGTTTGCATACATTTCAAAAATTAATTTCGGGATCTGGACCGTGTTGATGTCAACTTCATATTTTTTATTGACTATTTTGAAACCGAGGGGAACGGTTCCGCCTGTCGAATTGCCTTTCAGTGCTGATTCACGCATACCGCGCTTCGTTTTCTGGGCGAGTTCGGCAGAATAATATTCGGCGTTTGCTTCGAGGAGTGCTTCCGTCATTATGCTTTCGGGGCTGTCGGAAAGGTATTCGGTGGCTGAAATTACCCGCACGCCGTTCTGTTTCAGAATGTGCTTGTATTTTGCGCTGTCGTAACGATTACGGGCAAAGCGATCCAGCTTGTACACAATGACATATTGGAACTTGTGCTTTTTGGAATCGGCGATCATCTGCTGAAAAGCCTCGCGCTTGTCGTTTTTGCCGGTTCGGTCGCGGTCAATGTATTCGGTGATAATGTCATATTCGGAACGCGCATATTCGCGGCATACACGCCGCTGTCCCTCAATGCTCTGTTCATTCTGCTTGTCGCTGCTGTAACGCATATACAGCACGGCAGGCGGCTTTTTATCCATAATATCAGTCCTTTCTCCGTCTGCTTTGCAGACGGGATTTTTTATTTCCGTATCAAACGAGAAACGCGGATCAGCCTGCGTCTTGATTTGCTGATTCATCTTCCGCCTGCAC
>CANPXD010000108.1 GCA_947585615.1 uncultured Clostridia bacterium | reverse complement strand
ATAAAGCTGCTCGGGCAGATAAAATACATTGATGAGGATAACATTGCAGCGTTTGTCAGTCCCGCGGTGGTGTATAACGGCAGTCAACTGGCGTCGGTTCGTGATGTTTTCAATGCCATTCTTGTCCGCGGAGACGCTGTCGGCGACGTATGCTTTTACGGCAGAGGCGCGGGCAAGCTTCCGACAGCTTCTGCTGTTGTTGCGGATATGATCGACTGCGCAAAGCACGTCAACAGAAGAAAGATATTCGGTTGGGGCAGAGGAGAAGAGGACTACGTTGTCGATTACAGGGAAAAAATCGAAATGCCGTTTTATGTCCGTGCCAAAATGAGTGAAAACAGAGTCAAAAATATTTTCAGCGACGTTAAATTTCTTTCAAGAAAAGGTCAGCCTTCCGACGAGGTTGCGTTTATTACCGACAATATGACGGAAAACGTTCTCAGGGAAAAGCTGGCAGCGGAAAAGGTTTTAAATATTATCAAGGTAACAAATTATTGATTCGGAGGAATATGTTTATATGTCTTTAATAGTTCAGAAATTCGGCGGCTCGTCTGTTGCTGATGCCGCTCGGGTTATGAATGTCGCCCGTATCGTGACTGATACATACAGGGCAGGAAATGACGTTGTGGTTGTTGTTTCCGCACAGGGCGACACAACGGATGATTTGATTGACAAGGCGCTTGAAATCAATCCGAATGCCGCAAAAAGAGAGATGGATCAGCTCTTGACGGCAGGCGAACAGATTTCAATTTCGCTTCTGGCAATGGCAATCGAAAAGCTCGGTCTGCCGGTAATCTCACTGCTTGGTTGGCAGGCTGGTTTCAACACGAATTCCGTTTACGGAGCAGCGCGAATTAAAAATATTAAAACAAACAGACTGCAGGCCGAAATAGCAAAGCACAATATTGTTGTTGTTGCAGGCTTTCAGGGCATTAACCGCTATGATGATTTAACGACTCTCGGAAGAGGCGGATCGGATACTTCTGCCGTTGCGATAGCGGCTGCACTGCACGCCGATAAATGCCAAATTTTCACGGATGTTGAAGGTGTTTATACGGCAGATCCCCGAAAAGTACCCGAAGCAAAAAAACTTGCGGAAATCACCTATGATGAAATGCTGGAACTCGCTACTCTCGGGGCGCAGGTACTCAACAACAGATCTGTTGAAATGGCAAAAAAGTATTCGGTTGAACTTGAGGTTCTTTCGTCACTCAATCCCGTTGCGGGAACTATTGTTAAGGAGAAGGTAAAAATGGAAAAAATGCTTATCAGAGGTGTAACAAAGGATAAAGACGTTGCGCTCATTTCGGTAGTCGGTCTTGAGGATAATCCCGGTGTTGCCTTTAAAATTTTTGCAAAGCTTGCTCAGAAGAATATAAACGTTGATATTATTCTTCAGTCGGTAGGAAGAAACGGCACAAAGGATTTAACGTTTACCGTAAATAAGGAAAACGGTCCGATTGCCGTTGAGCTTCTTGAAGATATGGAAATAATTGACGGCAAAAAAATCACCTGTGCAACAAACGTTGCCAAAGTTTCAATCGTAGGAGCGGGCATGGAATCTCATCCCGGTACCGCGTCAAAAATGTTTGAGGCTCTTTATGCCCAGAATATCAACATACAGATGATTTCAACTTCAGAGATAAAGATTTCCGTAATAATTGATGCGGAAGAGGCAGACAGGGCAGTTTCGGCGGTTCATAACGCCTTTATTCCCAATGATTAATAATGGATCGGTCTGTGAGCAGGAGCGTTTCCTCCTGCTCTTTTTACTTGACTAATTATACCTTATAATATATAATAAATTGATTAATTATAGACAAAGGAGCTAATGTATATGGCAACAAAAACTTTTAAAATGACGGCAGCAGGCAAAGCGGAACTTGAAAAAGAACTTGAAACGCTTAAAACCGAAGGTCGTATTGATATAGCGGAAAAACTTAAGGTGGCGCGCTCGTACGGCGACCTCTCGGAAAACAGTGAATATGACGAGGCAAAATCGGAACAAGCTAAGATAGAGGCGAGAATCACAGAGCTTGAGTATCAGCTTGACCATGCCGAAATCATTGATTCCGCAGGAAACGACGCAGTATCAATGGGTTCAAAAGTTATCGTAAAAAGACTTTCCGACGGCTTTGAGGCAACGTTTGAAATTGTCGGCTTCGCGCAGAGTGATCCGGCAAACTTCAAGATTTCGGACGAAAGCCCCGTGGGAAAGGCGCTTATGGGAGCTAAAATCGGGGAAACTGTTGTTGTTGAAGCTCCGATAGGAAATCTGGAATACGAGATTTTAGGATTAGTTTAAGTTAAAAGAGGTAGTCATATGGCAGGAAAGTTTGAAATCAGCAATAATGCTGACGGCACGTTTTCGTTTGAATTCAAAACGGATGAAAGGGTATATGCTGTCTCTCCCGTATTTGAAAAAGAGGAGGATTGCCGCCGCGGAATTAAGGCGGTTAAGAAGAACAGCCGGATGAAAGTTCAGAACGCTCTTGTTGGGGATGAGAAAAAAACAAATCCTAAATTCCTTGTAGAGCAGGACGGCGAAAATGTAAAATATACGCTTTTTCTTCAAACCGGTGCGGTTGCCTGTTCAGGCACCGCCGAAAATGAGACGCAGGCTCTTCAAAGTATTGAATTTATAGGCGCAAACGCAAATGCTGCTCCGATGACTGTTGCAGAGAAAGTACTTTCCGAAAACGAGCAGAAGCAGATAAGAATGGATAAACTTGCGGCTCTTAAAGAAGCAGGTTGCGATCCGTTTGAAATAACTGTTGCAAGCCAGTCTCATGAAAGCAGTGAAATCAAGGACAATTATGAGGAACTTGAAGGATCTGATGTATCTGTCTGCGGAAGAATAATGACGTGGCGCGATATGGGCAAGGCTAATTTCATTGACGTTCAGGACAGAAACGGCAGAATACAGGTCTATGTCCGTATGAATGATGTAGGCGAGAACGAATACAAAGAATTCAAAAAATGGGATATAGGAGATATTGTTGAGGCAAAGGGATTTGTTTTTAAAACGAGGACAGGTGAAATTTCCGTTCACGCAAAGGAAATCAGACTGCTTTCAAAATCGCTCCTCCCGCTTCCCGAAAAGTTCCACGGACTTCAGGATACCGACACAAGATACAGAAAGCGTTATCTTGATTTGATTATGAATCCTTCTGTAAAGGATACATTTGAAAAGCGTTCAAAGATTATTTCATCAATAAGAAAATATCTGGACAACCTCGGTTTCATAGAAGTTGAAACGCCTATGCTGAACAATATAGCAGGAGGCGCTGCGGCAAGACCGTTCATAACCCACCACAATACTCTCAATATGGATATGTATCTCAGAATTGCTACAGAGTTGTATCTTAAGCGGCTGATCGTAGGCGGTATGGAAAGGGTTTATGAAATCGGCAGAAATTTCAGAAATGAGGGTATGGATGTCAAGCATAATCCCGAATATACTTGTATGGAGCTTTATCAGGCCTATACGGATTACCACGGAATGATGGATATTACGGAGGCGTTGATCAGAAATGCCGCAAATGAGGTATGCGACGGAAATCTTCATATAATGTTTAACGGTACTGAGATAGACCTGGAGACTCCGTTTGCAAGAATGACGATGCTTGACGCCGTTAAAAAATACAGCGGCGTTGATTTCACGGATTTTATGTCCGATAACGAAAAGGCAGTTGAAATATGTAGGGAAAAGGGCATTGAATATGATAAGAATAAAGCAACGTGGGGCGATATTCTCAATCTGTTTTTTGAGGAATTTGTTGAGAGCAATCTCGTTCAGCCTACGTTTATTATGGATTATCCTGTAGAGGTCAGCCCTCTTACCAAGAAAAAGCCCGGTTGTCCGGCGCTTACGGAAAGATTTGAAATATTTATTCTCGGCACAGAATACGGTAACGCTTATTCTGAGCTGAACGATCCGATAGATCAGGCAGAACGCTTTGAAGCGCAGATGATGCTTCGGGAGGCAGGCGACGATGAGGCGAATCTCATTGACAACGATTTCGTCACCGCCCTTGAATACGGTATGCCCCCCACGGGCGGTCTCGGAATCGGAATAGACAGGCTCGTTATGCTCCTTACAGATTCTTACAGCATAAGAGATGTTCTCCTCTTCCCGACAATGAAGTCCTTACCGAACGACAAGTAAGAAAACCCCAGTATTTATGCGGGTTTCGGGACTTTCCAAA
>CANPXD010000107.1 GCA_947585615.1 uncultured Clostridia bacterium | reverse complement strand
CTGTGACCGAAAACGGCGAGCTTGCCAAACAGATTTTGGACGAGTATTTTCAGCATTTCCAAGAGCGGAATCCCACGCTCCGAGTTTTCTCGGCTCACCTGCACATGGACGAGGCAACGCCGCATTTGCATATTGATTTTGTGCCGTTCACGACCGGGAGCAAGCGGGGATTGGATACCCGCGTTTCGCTAAAACAGGCTCTCGCGGCTCTCGGATTTAAGGGCGGTACAAGGGGAATGACGGAATGGAATCAGTGGGTGCAGGCTGAAAAAGAAGCTCTCGCAGAGGTCATGGGGCGGCACGGGATAGAATGGGAACAGAAAGGTACACACGAAAAGCATCTCTCCGTTCTGGACTTTGAGAAAAAGCAGCGCGCAGGAGAGATTGAACAGCTTAACGCCGAGATCGAATCAGCAAAAACGGACTTGAAAGCGGTGGAGAAACAGCTGAATCGGACTGTTCCAAAGCTGAAAAATGCAGAGAAGTTGGCACAGGATTTTCCCGAAGATGTTGACAAGATTTTGCCCGAGGCGGGAGCATTTGAATCTGCCAAAAATTACAGGGAGAAAAAAGCTGCGCCTGTGCTTGACAAGGCGGTCAGACTCGTCAAGTCATTATATCGCAGTGTAATTGATTTGCAAGCCGAGAATCGCGATTTAAAGGCGAAATACGACAGAAAAGAGAACAGTTACGCGAGGGTCAGCGAGCATAACAAGAAGCTGCTAAAGGAAAACGTCGAGCTAAGGGAGGACAGCAAAAAGCTGCAAAAAATTAAGGCGGCGATAGGGGAGCGCAAGGTTTCCGAAATCCTCTCCCACACTCCGCACCACCAAACATTATAAAAATTCCCCCGCCGAGGCACCATTCCGGTCTCCTCGGCGGGTTATTTTGAAAGCTCAGCGACGATGCGCCCTAAAATTGCAAATTGCTCCTGCGTGAGCGTTTTGCCGGTCTGCGCGTTTTTCAGGCGGTAGGCTTCTATCAGCGCCTTCAGCGATTCGATCTGGCTTTCGGACAGCCCGTGCGTTGAAACCGTTCCTTGGCGTTTCATGCCGTAGAGGTCGTCCATTGAAACGTTGAAAATGCTTGCGATCGAGCGGAGGGTTTCATATTGCGGGATAGCCGTATTTGCTTCATATTTGCTTATTGTCGCGTCTGTAACATGGAGTAAATTGGCAAGTTGCTGCTGGCTCCAATTGCGCTCTTTGCGCAGTTTTCTTAGATATGCTCCAAAATCATGCAAGCTTTTCACCACCTAAAACTCTCTTTTTAAGAGAATTATACCCATAAAAACTTGCCTAATACGAGAATATGTGTTATAATGTTTTCCGTACAGTAGAAAAAATGCTTGAAATTTTCTTATCAATCAAGTTCTGGAGGTATATTATGGCAGGCAACAACAATCTTCAAATATCCAAAGCAGGAAAGACTGATGAGTTTTATACTCAATTATCTACAATAGAGGAAGAACTGCGGCATTACAGAAAGTATTTTAAGGACAAGACGGTTTTCTGCAATTGCGACGATCCGTTTGAGAGCAATTTCTTTAAATATTTTGCTTTAAATTTCAATGTCCTCGGTCTTAAAAAGCTGATAACGACCTGTTATGCAACATCTCCTATTATTTATACCCAACTTTCTTTGTTTGAAGAGAACGAAATCAGCTTTCCCGCCGTCGAGGGGAAGAAGCCTTATAAAATCGAGATTTCGGAGGTCAAGGACGAAAACGGGGACAGCACGGTTGATTTAAGCGATGTGGAATATCTTTTGAAAAATAAAAACAATGCTCTTACACTTCTGAACGGCGACGGCGACTTTCGTTCAGATGAATGTATTGCACTGCTGAAAGAGAGTGATATAGTTGTCACAAACCCACCGTTTTCTTTGATGAAAGAATATTTGCCGTTACTTGCCGAAAGCGGCAAACAGTTTCTTGTTCTTGGAAACATGAATCATATCACGTTTAAGGAGATATTTCATTATTTCAGAGAGAATAAAATGTGGCTCGGATATAATGCAGGGCATTTTTGGTTCAAAGTTCCAGATTATTATGAAGAAAAGAACACGGACTACAAGCAGGACGAGAAAGGGCAGAAATGGCGAAGGCTTGGCAATATCTGTTGGTTTACAAATATGGATATTGATATTCGTCATCAGCCGCTCGACCTTTATAAGCACTATACTCCCGAAGCATATCCTACATATGATACTTTTGACGCTATCCACGTTGAAACAGTTGCCGAAATTCCTTGCGATACCGATAAAATCATGGGCGTGCCTATAACTTACCTTGCCTCACACTGTGAAGAGCAATTTGAGATACTTGGCAAGTTTGACGGAGGCAGCGTTACAAATGACCTTGACCTTGCAAAGCCTGTTATAAACGGAAAAGCAAAATATAAAAGATTAGCTATCAGAAAGAGAAAGAACGGTAATACATATGAAAATTGAGCGTATTCAGATTTCAATCAAAGAGTTGGTAAAAGATTATGAGGAAAAGGGAACGGACGGCATTGAGGGAATAACCGCATACGGAGGACTTCTTGATGTCAGACCGCCGTATCAGCGCGAATATGTCTATGCTCCAAAAGAGCGCGACGAAGTTATAAAAACAATTAAAAAAGGATTTCCGCTCAACACGATGTATTGGGCAAAAACCGACGACGGACATTATGAACTTATGGACGGTCAGCAAAGGACGATTTCTATATGCCGCTATGCTGCCGAAAGCGAGAGAACATTTGCCGTAGATGAAAAATATTTCTTTAATCTGGAAAACGATTTGCAAAAGCAGATATACGACTATATCCTCGATATTTATGTCTGCGACGGAACTCCGTCGGAAGTACATGAATGGTTCAAAGTCATTAACATAGCGGGAAAGCCTTTGACGGATCAGGAGCTTAGAAACACCGCATATACAGGAACATGGCTGTCGGATGCAAAGCTGCATTTTTCTAAGCCTACCTGCGCGGCTTACAATATGGCGAAAGACTATGTAACAGGTTCCCCAATAAGGCAGGAGTATCTTGAAACGGTAATTAGGTGGATCGCTCGCCGCGACGGACTGGATTCTATAGAAGCGTATATGGCGCTTCATCAGCACGACGATAATGCCAATCAGATCTGGATTTATTTCAAGAGGGTTATTGAGTGGGCAGAAACGATTTTCCCTGTATACCGCAGAGAAATGAAAGGCGTAGAATGGGGACTGCTTTACAACGAATTTAAAGACAAAGACCTTGACCCCGACAAGCTCGAATCGGAGGTTTCAAGGCTGATGGCAGATGATGACGTCGGCAACAAAAAGGGGATATATACTTATGTTCTCAACGGCGATGAAAGAAGTCTGAATATCCGAACATTCACCGATACGCAAAAGCGTGCCGCCTACGAACAGCAGCGCGGCATCTGCCCGATATGCAAAAAGCATTTTGATTATGATAAAATGCATGCGGATCATATAACTCCCTGGCACGCGGGCGGGAAAACGATACCCGAAAATTTGCAGATGCTTTGCAGGGATTGTAATCTGAAGAAGTCGGGGGAGGAGTGAAGTCGAAAAGGGTTGAAAAGGAAGAAAGGGTGTGGTATAATATTCTTAAAATAGTTGTCTGATTCAGAACCCTATAAACGGTTTTGAAGACTTTCCGTATGAAAACATGTTATTTAAGTTCGTAAGCGTAACTATTTTAACAATAATACATTTCTTTAAAGTGGTGATGATATGATAAAAATAAACAATAAAAGTTGGAACGACCTCGTTTCTGCTGACATAAAAGACCATTTATCGGAAGATGACGGAGAAACTTTTTTCTTTGAGTATAAGTCAGATGATGAGTCTCCCAAAAAACTAATTAAGGAGGTTTCTGCTTTTGCTAATACATATGGAGGATATATTTTTCTCGGTGTGGCAGACGATAAAACTATAGAAGGATGCAAAAAATGGGATGAGCAGAGAATACATATTACTATACACGAACAGATTACCCCCACCCCTATTTTTGATGTTAAAACTTTTGACTGTGAAGGAAAGATTGTATATATCATTAAAATAGAGGAAGGGAATATGCCGCCATATATAACAAATAAAGGTCAAATATATGAGCGGGTTTCGTCTGGCTCATTTCCAATTATTAATTCAAACGATTTAATCCATCTTTATAATAAGAGAAAGGATCAGATAGAACGCATAAAAAACTTGATAGAACCGCAGGCAATCGGAGAATCGGGATTTTTT
>CANPXD010000106.1 GCA_947585615.1 uncultured Clostridia bacterium | reverse complement strand
ACGGCGGAGCATATCAATCGGCGACATTGCTTCAATGATCTCAAAGCCGTCAGCAAGAAAAACGTAAACCATACTTATCTCTCCTCTTTTAATTTATAACCCGTACCGCCCTCAGGCAAATCATACAAAGAATAAATCATACCTGACGGAAGGCGGTAATCGCTTCCTTCATAAAAATATTCGGTTATTTCCGCGGTTTCATCAAATATTATCTGATTGGTGTATTCACCTGCCGAATGCAGTTTCGTAACGAAACCGAGCCTTGAATAGAAATCAAACAGGTAATCTTTCGCGGGAATAAGCCAAAGAAAATCGTTCATATGCTTTTTTGCCTCTTCAATGAGAAGTGACGCGTATCCCTTTTTTCTGGCATTTTCCTTTGTGCATACGGCATAAACGTATTTTCCGCGCATTGAGCAGTAGGCGCAATCTACAAGAAAAAGCATTGAAACAAGAGTTCTGCCGTCTTCAAAAAGTCCGAGGCAGACTTTGTTTTTGCAACGATCCAGAAAAAAATGTATATCTTCGGCAGAGTCTCCGAAAACTTCGGACCAAAGGGATGTTATCTGCTCCCTGTCATCGGTAAACTTAATTGTTGCAGTCATATACAGCCGTTTCCTTTTTCAGCCAGAGACAAGGGTGATAAGACTGTTTAGCCTTTCTAAGTCCCTCAAGTCCCAAATCCTCTTCTCTGTTTACAAATTCAAAACCGCGCTCAAGAAGTCTCTTTGAAAACTCCTGGTTGATAATCGCATATGCACCCTGCATTTCGGCGGGAGCTTTTTCAAAATGAGACACGAAGCAGCAGTTATTCAACGGTTCACCGTATGTATAGGCGACAGCCTTCTCATTGACTCTTATTATTCCGCCGATATAGCCGAGCTTCTTATAGTTTTCAAATCCGGCAAGAACAGCTTCAAACTCAAGCGAATAGTCTGCGTCATTATCGTTCTTATCATAAATCCATTTGGTATGAAGTTCAATACAGTCGGCAATGTTATCCTCATTTATTTCCTCATACTTCCAATCGGGATAATTTCTTTTGAAATTGGCAATATGATTTCTTTTTCCGTGATACTTCTTACCGTGAAGTTCCGCAAGGTCGGAAACATTGTAAATATAATCGTTGCATCCGTCGTTATACTCATATCGGAATTTTCCGTGAAAAGCTTCCTCTATCATATTTTTATAACTTTCGGTAACACCGTATATTTTAGGCTTTTGCCCATGGGATTTAGCATCGTCAATAATCTGCATAACGGCTTCTTTAAAATCTCCGCTTCCTATCGGCAGAGAATAGGAATAATCATTTTTTCCCCAGCGGCAAATTAGAAAATCCTTGTATTGCGCAATCTGCGTGCAGTAAGCAGTATGCCAAAGGTAAATACTGCCGAAAACATATTCGCAGTTCATACTGTGGGCATTTGAAAAGCATTTATCAACCCATACTTTATCTTCTATTTCGGGAGTTTTAAAATTCAGCATAAATCCTCTTTAATAATTTCAATTATCTGGTTATGTATGGCTTCTATCGGCAGCGGATTCAGCCCGTCTGAGCATTCGACAATATGCCATCCTTGCATTTTTGCGGCATACAGGGCCGATTCACGGCATTTTTCAAGAAACGCGGCATTCTTCTCGTGTACATCCTTTTTGTCCTCGTCTCCGTCATAGCGCTGAGACATCAGGCGCTGAGAAATCTCAACAGGCATATCAAGATAAATAACCATGTCCGGGCGCGGTATTCCTATTTTATTATATTCAAAATCAGCGCTCCATTCAAGATAGGAATCCCACTGCTCACGCGGTATTTTTTCCATCTGATAAATAAGATTCGACGTAGCATATCTGTCAGCAAGAATAAGCGTGCCGTTTTCATAATCCTTGCCCCAATTCAATTTATACGAGGCAAATCTGTCTACTGCGTAAAATGCTCCGGCGGCATATGCGTTTACGTCATCGGCATTTCCGCCGAATTTGCCGCCGAGATACATTTTAACAAGTTCGCTTGACGGACTGTCGTAATCGGGCAGCTTGATTTTTCTGTATTTTACTTCAGCGTTTCTAAAATACGCTTCAACGAGGTCTGTTTGCGTAGATTTTCCGCTCCCGTCAAGACCTTCAATAATAATTAATTTTCGCATTTGTTCTTCTTTGTAACTTTCCTCTTATTGCCTTTTTCGTCTACAATATAAGTGTTGTCAAGCTGAGCAGTCAGGCTTGCCTTGAAGCTGTCGATATAAAGACGGCGCAGATTTGCCTGTTCGTCCCTTTCATCGTCTGTAAGACCGACTGACTTTGATTTTCGCGCAAGCTCGTTTATACGTTTAATCTGTTCTTCAGTAATCATCAGTCCAAAAAGTCCTTTAATTTTTTGCTTCTGCTGGGGTGGCGCAGTTTTCTGAGTGCCTTAGCCTCAATCTGGCGTATACGTTCACGCGTAACATTGAACACCCTGCCGACCTCCTCGAGCGTTTTCGGATTTCCGTCCTCAAGACCGAATCTGAGAGCAAGCACCTTTTCCTCTCTCGGCGTAAGCGTTTTAAGCACATCGGCAAGCTGTTCCTTAAGGAGACTGATTGACGCCGCGTCAGCAGGCGCGAGAGCGTCATCATCCGGAATAAAATCGCCGAGATGTGAGTCTTCTTCCTCACCAATTGGCGTTTCAAGCGATACAGGTTCCTGAGCAACGCGTAAGATTTCTCTTACTCTTTCCGTCGGCATTTCAAGAAAATCAGCGATTTCCTCGGGAGTCGGCTCTTTACCGTTCTGATGAAGGAGCTGGCTGTTTGCCTTTTTGACCTTGTTTATGGTTTCCACCATATGAACGGGTATTCTGATTGTTCTTGCCTGATCGGCAATGGCGCGTGTGATTGCCTGCCTGATCCACCATGTTGCATATGTGGAGAATTTAAAACCCTTTGTATAATCAAACTTATCAACGGCTTTAATCAGTCCCATATTGCCTTCCTGTATCAGATCAAGGAACTGCATTCCCCTGCCGACATATCTTTTTGCTATGCTTACAACAAGGCGGAGATTCGCCTCGGCAAGTCTTTTCTTGGCAACAGGATCGTCATCGGCAATCCTGATGGCATATTCTATTTCCTCCTCGGGAGTGAGAAGCGGTACGGTACCGATTTCCTTGAGATACACCTTAACGGGATCGTCCATAGCGGCATTGTCGTTTGTTGCAACGCTCTCAGCGGCGTCCGTATCCTTGGGAAGCTCAACCTCAAGAGTTATTCCATCGAGTGCTTCGGCTGAAAAATCGTCGACAATACTGATATTTGAACCGTCAATCAAATCATTCAGCTTTTCAAGCTCGTCAACATCAAGGTCAAGTTCAACGATAAGATTATCAATTTCCTGAGCGGTGAGATGACCGACTGCCTTTCCCTTTTCAACAAGCTTTTTAAAAGCATTGTTTTTCTTTTCCTCAGATACCGGCTGTGTTGGTGAAAGATTAATTTTATCCATAAATATTCTCCTCTTATTATGTATTACCGAACGCCTTGCGGAATTCTTCGTCATTCATATCGGAAGCGGATTTTCCGCTTTTTTTTCCGTATTCATACAAAATAGTCTCCAGGCAATCAGAAAATTCTTTCTTTGAATTAACGCTTTCTTTTCCCCGGGCAATTATTCCCGAAAACCGACCTGCTTCATCAACAGTCAGCCTGTCGCCGAAGTTTGTTATATCATTGTCTGTTCCGTTGGCAATGTTTTCACAGACAAGTTCAAAAACCTTTCTGATAAAGCCTTCGGTAAGACATTCCGGCGAAAAGTCAGAAAGCAACTTATGGCAGTCCGGATATTTGACGAGAAGATAAATTATTCTCTCCTCCGCTTTGTATTTCTTAGCGGATGAGCCGTTCTCATATTCACTTCTGCCATTTCTGCGAACGCTTTCATTAACAATCTTTTTATATTCCGACTTTTTTTCGGAATTGTTTTTTCTCTTGACATAGCTTTGAAGCTGAGCGTCAAATGTTCGTTTGTCAATGCCAAGTTCCTCTGAAATTCTCGATGAATACAAATCCTTCTCTATCGGGGAGGCATCCGCAAGAGCCTTGACAACATCGTTGACAAAATCAATTTTCCCCTGGGTGGTGGATAAATTATGTCTGTTTCTTATTTCAAGTATCGTAAATTCAAGATCACTTGCCGCGCCTTCAAGCATTCCCCTGAATTTTTCGGCGCCGACATTTTTAATTATTTCGTCCGGATCCTTTCCGTATTGCAGAACAGGAACTCTGATTTTTATATCGGACTGCTTGAAAATGCGTATAGCCTTTTGAAGCGCGATTTGCCCGGGTTCGTCAGCGTCATAGGCAAGTATGACTTCTTT
>CANPXD010000105.1 GCA_947585615.1 uncultured Clostridia bacterium | reverse complement strand
ACAGGTCCGACAGGTGCAACAGGTGCGGACGGTGCAGTCGGCCCAACAGGTCCGACAGGTGCAACAGGTGCGGACGGTGCAGTCGGCCCAACAGGTCCGACAGGTGCAACAGGTGCGGACGGCGCAGTCGGTCCGACAGGTCCGACAGGCGCAACAGGCGCTACGGGAGCAACCGGTGCTACAGGGCCTGAAGGTTCTACCGGTCCTGAAGGCCCGACAGGCCCTCCCGGTGCTACAGGCGCGGACGCTGTTATTACTCCGGGCGCAGCTGTCGCCGCTCTTACTCCGGCTACAGCAACCACTGACGAAATTGCAACTGCATTCAACAGTCTGCTTGACAGCCTCAGAACAGCAGGTGTAATAGAATAAATCAAAGGTCGAATAACAGATAATCTCTGTTAAAGGGCGGAAGTAAAATCCGCCTGAAAATACTTCAGGCGGATTTTTAATTACTTAATATATAGATACCGACCGCGGCAATAGATGTATATACCGTTATCCCTTTATTTTACAGACAAAAACATTCCAACCCTTTTCCGCACGATTTTCAATAATCTCAAAACCGTTTTGCTCAAACGAAACGGCGATTTCGTCTGCTCTGGCGTCTATTATGCCGCCGGTGATATAAACACCGTCATCATCAAGAAATTCCGAAGCGGATTCATTAAACTCCATAATAACATCGGCAACGATATTGGCAACTACAACATCGAATTTTCCGTTTATTTTGTCAGACAGATTTCCCTGCACCGCATGGAACACAGGAGGTTCAAAACCGTTTTTACGCGCGTTTTCAAGTGCCGTCTTTACGGCAAGACTGTCTATATCAACGCCCGTTGCCGATTCAGCCCCGAGCAGGAGAGATGCAACAGATAAAATACCACTGCCGCAACCGACATCAAGCACCCTCGAGCCGCAGCAGATATATTTTTCCAGCATCTCAAGGCAGAGCTTTGTTGTAGGATGGCTTCCCGTTCCGAAAGCAAGACCCGGCTCAAGATGCAGAACTGCTCTGCCGTCTGCCTCGTACTCCTCCTCCCATACCGGATGAATCAAAAGCTTTTTTCCTATAGGCATAGGGTGAAAATACTTTTTCCAGTTATTTATCCAATCCTCTGTCGAACACTCGGAAACACGTATTTCATTGGCGATATTCAGGATTTTCAGCCGTTCGGTAATAAAGGCAACCGCCTCATAAGGATTTTTGTACGGATCGATATAAACATGGATTACGCCGTGTTCCCTGTCTCTTTTCAGAAGTTCCTCGTCTATCAAATCTATGTGTGCAATTTGCAGAGTCTCCTCTTCAAGTTCGGAATAATCCTCTATGTATATCCCGTAGGGCACTGTCATATTTGCTATGCTTGCGCACGTTTCTATATCCTTAACCGGAACGGTAATTGAAATTTCGTTCCAATCCTGTTGTTTTCCCATAATCCCAATCCTATTCTTCCAGATTTACCTTATATTCATTCTGAGAAAGGCCGTGATTGTAAAGCTTTCTGTTGTCAAGCGCCCACTGCCTGTCCGTAAAGTCGCCCTCCTTAACTTTGGAGGTTGCCGCATTTATTTCAAAAATTGCCGCGTCAAGTGAATCAAGCGAAGAAAGTATGTGTGCCTCAAGGAACATCGGCCTCACGGGAGAGCCGAACTCCGGAACTCCGTGATGACTCAAAATCATATGCTGGAGCAAAACGACCTTTTCACTTTGTATTCCGAGCCTGCAGGCTGTTTCCTCAACATACATCGCCCCCATCACAAGATGCCCTATAAGCTCGCCCTGTGTGCTGTATCCCTTTACAAGTCCTGTTTTACTGAGCTTGAATTCCATCGTTTTTGCCGTATCATGCAGGATTGCTCCGGACAAAAGAAGTTCCCTGTTTATATTCGGATATATTTTGCAGATTTCCTCAGCCATTCTGACTATCGAAACGGTATGGAGCATAAGACCGCCGAGCATTGCGTGATGAAGCTTGAATGCTGCCGGGCAGTTGATAAGCTGTTCCCTTTTATCATTCATTATGCTTGAGACGATTTTTCTTAAATCATCGTCCCTGAATGAATTGACCTTTCTCATCAAAATATCGAATATCTGCGCGCCGCCCGTATCCGAAGCCGGCACAAGGTCGGATAAATTATAGTCGTCAGACGCGCCAGCAGGCCTCATCTGCATTACCCTGAACTGCTCATGACCGTTATACTGCTCAATCGTGCCGCGTACTTTCACAACCATTTCCGTCTCAAACAATCCGTCGCCCTTGTAGTCCCAGAGCTTCGCAGAGATTTCCCCGTCCTTGTCACCGAGAACGAGGTCAAGATAAACAGAACCGTTTTTCGCGTTTTTTTCCTCACATTTTTTTAAAATAACAAAACCGTCGCAAAGACCGTTCGGAAGAGTTTTAAAATTCATAATACCTACCTGCCGCTGCCGCGTCCTTTCCCGTTTAATAATTATATATCATCTTTTGCTTTAAATCAAGGCAGGCAGGGAATATATAGAAAGGATTCTTGTATTTCAGGTATGGCAACGGCAGACATTAAAAACAGGAAAAATAATTCTCTTGACAAATCACAAATGCTTTGATATTATATTTTTAACATATGAAACCGTTGAAGCGGAGATAAAAGCAGGATACGAACTCACAGAGAGCCGCGTTTGCTGGAAAGCGGCAGTAACACGGCCTGCTAAATGGACCGCCGAGGGCACAGTGAACGGCATAAGCGCTTATTATTCTGTGACGTTGGGTCTACGTTAGTGACCGGAGGTATGAAAGTACCTCGCAGAGATGCGAAGATGATCTTCGTCAAACAGGGTGGCACCGCGATATTAATCGTCCCTGACAGTAGTATCATTCTACTGTCGGGACTTTTTTTATCCTTTCTCTTTCTCTGCAAAACAAGAAAAGGAGGGAAATTATGAACATCAGACCGTCACTTGATGAAATCAATCGGCTTGCTGCCGGGTATAAAACCATTCCGCTGTCCGCCGAGCTTGCGTTGTGCTGCACACCGACCGAGGCGCTGAAAAAGCTGAAAAAAATCAGCTCGCACTGTTATATGCTTGAGTCGTGCGAGGATTCGCAGTGCTGGGGAAGATACACCTTTCTCGGCTATGACCCCAAGGCGGAGGTGAGTTGTAAAAATTACAGCGTTACCGTTGCGGACGCAGACGGCGTAATGAAATACCATGCAAATCCGCGTCCCTATGTTCAAAAGCTGCTTGACGAGCATAAAAGTCCGCGATTTGATTATCTTCCGACCTTCACGGGAGGTCTTGTCGGCTACTTCGGATATGATTATATCAAATACAGCGAAAGTGCGCTGAAGCTTGACGCGGAGGACGATGGCAATTTCAAGGACATAGACCTTATGCTTTTTGACAAGGTTATAGCCTTCGACAACAGTGAAAAGAAAATCATTCTTATCTGCAATATGCAGACAGACAATCCAGACGCAAATTATCTCTCAGCCTCAAAGGAACTTGAAATAATGGCGGACGTCCTAAAAAACGGCGAGGAGGCGGATATTGAAAAAGCTGTTCTGCGCTCCGACTTTACCTCGCTTTTCAGCCAAGAGGAGTACTGCCGGATGGTTGAAAAGGCAAAGCACTATATCCGTGAGGGTGATATTTTCCAGGTGGTTCTTTCCAACAGACTTCAGGCTGAAATGGACGGCTCACTCTTCGGCGTTTATGAAACTCTTCGCGCCTTGAACCCAAGTCCGTATATGTTTTATTTTTCATCCGACGATATTGAAATCGCCGGTGCTTCGCCCGAAACGCTTGTAAAGCTTACGGATAAAAGGCTTTACACCTATCCCCTTGCGGGAACAAGACCCAGGGGGAAATCACCTGAGGAGGACGCACTGCTTGAGGCGGAGCTTCTAAGTGACGAAAAAGAGCTTGCGGAGCACAATATGCTCGTTGATCTCGGAAGAAACGATCTGGGAAAAATAAGCGAATTCGGCAGTGTTGATGTTGAGCAGTATCATAATATACTAAAGTTCAGCCACGTTATGCACATCGGTTCAACAGTGCGCGGACATATACGAAACGATAAATCGGCAATAGACGCCGTTGACGCCGTTCTTCCTGCCGGAACGCTTTCGGGCGCGCCGAAAATCAGAGCCATGCAGATTATAAACGAGCTTGAAAACAACAAGCGGGGCGTATACGGCGGAGCGATAGGATATATTGACTTCACGGGCAATCTTGACACCTGTATTTCAATCAGACTTGCCTACAAGAAAAAGGGGCGTGTTTTCGTCCGCTCAGGCGCAGGCATTGTTGCGGACTCCGTACCCGAAAAGGAGTTCCGCGAATGTATAAACAAGGCGATGGCCGTTGTAAAAGCGCTTAAGGAGGAACAAAATGATACTGCTGATAGATAATTACGACTCTTTTTCGTACAATCTTTATCAGCTTATCGGCTCGGTCAATCCCGATATAAAGGTTATACGAAACGACGAAATGACCGTTGAAGAAATTAAGGAACTTTCACCTGAATTCATAATTCTGTCGCCCGGACCGAAAAGACCGCAGGACGCAGGAGTTTGCATTGAAACTGCAAGGCGGCTCGGCAAAACATCCAAAATCCTCGGCGTGTGCCTCGGTCACCAGTCGATCTGCGAGGCATTCGGCG
>CANPXD010000104.1 GCA_947585615.1 uncultured Clostridia bacterium | reverse complement strand
AGAAAAAAAGACTGAAGCTCCCCAAGAGAGTTGTAAACATAGTTAAATGCACCAATCCGCGTTGTATTTCAAACTCCGAAAATATTGATTATGAATTTGTTTTAACAGACAGCAAAGGAACATACCGCTGTATTTACTGCGAAACGAAAGCAAATTAATTAACCGCCCTGTATATGAAACACAGGGCGGTTTTTACTCAGCTTAAAATTCTCTTTTCAAATACAACTTGATAGTAAGCAGGCAGGATACGATAAACAGAACTGCCGCGGCAGGGAGGAAAAGAAATGAAAATTTCTGAGGTGTAAATGTGCCGTTCATAAGAGTTTCTCCGGAACTGCTTCTGAAATTTATTATCGTAATTGATGCCGACATTACGGCAATGATTATGAAGTTTGAGATTCTTCCTTTCATATATCCGAACCTCATAACAAGCGGGAAATCTATACAGGGGATAATCATACCGCAGAAAATGTTTATACAAATCCAATTTAAAATAATTATTAAACTGAAATCATATAGAAGCATAAAAACGATTCCTTCAATAAAAACTGCCGGTATTATGAGAATGAGAGACAGAAGATATTTTTCAGTCACAAGTGTCGCTCTGTTTACAGGTAAAATTATTTCATATTTATGCCATTTCCAGTTTTCCTCGTAACCGAGAATGCTGATAGGCAAAATGGAAAGAATTGCGACTGCGTAGTATGAGAAGTAAAGTGATTTTCCCATGAAAAGTGTTATTACAAAGAATGCTGCCGGAACTAAAAGAAAGCGTAAAAACTGCTTTCTGATAATCAAAAAATCTTTATAAAGCAAGCCTTTCATTCTTGGTTCCCCCTTATCATATAAACAAATAAATCCTCAAGGCTGATTGCGGATGTGTGGATAAAATCCTTTGCCGCAGTTTTTTTAATAACGGCCTGTATTCCGTAGGGTGTTTCACGTCTGCCGAGAACTGCTGATTTTTCAATCTTGTCAAGTTCATTCCTGCTGCACTGAACGATGCAGTAATTGTTCAGCAGTTCATCCTTTTCTTCAAACAAAACAAGCTTTCCCTTGTGCATAAAAGCAATATAATCACACAGCTTTTCAAGATCGCTCACTATATGTGAGGAAATCAATATCGAATGATTTTCATTTCTTGTGAATTCATTGAATATTTCAAGAATCTCATCCCGTACAACGGGGTCGATACCGCTTGTTGCCTCGTCTAAAATCAGAAGCTTAGCATTATGCGAAAGAGCGACGGAAATGTAAAGCTTCATCTTCATTCCCCGTGAATATTCTTTTATTTTCTTTTTTTCAGGCAGTTCAAATCTTTTAAGGTATCCATAATATTCCCTTTCATTCCAGTTTTTATATATTTTGCCGAAAATGCCGTTTATTTCGTCTGCCGTAAGAACTTCAGGAAATCCGTTTTCTTCCATAACAACGCCGATGTCATCCTTAGGGCAGATTTTATAATCCTGCCCAAGCAGTTTTATTTCGCCGCCGTTTTTATTTATCATATCGAGCAAAAGCTTTATTGTTGTGCTTTTGCCCGCTCCGTTTTCCCCGACTAGTCCGAGTATACAGCCGCTCGGCAGTGTAAAACTGACATTGTCAAGAGTAAAATCCTTATATTGTTTATTTAAATTTTTAACCTCAATTGCGTTCAAGTTTATTCCTCCTCATAAAGAATATTAAGCATGGAGATAATATCATCTTTGGTGAGGCTGCAGGTTGCAGACAGTCTGATGACATCTTCAAGATGCGCTTCGATTTTGCGCAGATTTTCTTCTCTTATTATTTCCGTGTTCTTTTTTGCCACAAAGCTTCCCTTGGCAGGCGCGGTGTAAATAAATCCGCCCTTTTCAAGTTCCTCATACGCGCGCTTTGTAGTTATAACACTTATTCTGAGATCTTTTGCAAGACTTCTGATTGACGGCAGGGGAGCGTCCTCCTCAAGTTTTCCGCTTATTATCTGCGTCTTAATCTGAGAGTAAATTTGCTCGTAAATCGGAACGCCGTTTTTATTGTCAATAAAAATCAGCATATGCTTTCTCCTTTTTTATCAGTCAACTGTATATATACAGTATATACAGTATTAACGCCTTTGTCAATACTTTTTCAAAAAAATTCCTCCCAAAAGGGGAGGAATAAGAATTAAAATTATCTGTCTTTGATTCTGTTTGTCACAGCCTGTGCAGTTTTATATATTTCTTCAACGTCAGTTCCGGGAAAGTCACCGTTTTCATAAAGGATTCTGCCGTTTATCATTGTGAGCATAACATTTTCCTTTGAACCGCTATAGACAATATTGTTTATCGGCTGCATATTCGGTCTCTTTAAATGAATAACAATGAGGTCTGCCGATTTCCCGACGTCAATAATATCGCAGTCTTCCAGTCCCATACAGTGCGCTCCGCCGACTGTCGCTGCCTTTAATATTTCAATGGCGTCTACTGCTGATGGATCATTTGCCGCAAGCTTCTGTGTTACGGAAAGCAAATACATTTCCCTGAACATATCAAGCGCGTTATTGCTGCCTGCCCCGTCTGTTCCGATTGCAATTTTAATTCCCGAATTCAGCAATTTTGTTACTGGGGCAATTCCGGACGCAAGCTTGCAGTTTGAGCCGGGATTTATTACTGCATAAACGCCGTGCTTCTTGTATATTTCAATGTCGTCATCATTTACCCATATACTGTGAAACGCTCCTCCGCCGTAATCAAAAAGACCAAGCGAGTCGAACAGCGCTGTCGGGGTTTTTCCGTATCTTTCCATGCAGGCGCTGACCTCGTTTTTTGTTTCGGAAGAATGAGTAAAAACCGGTGCGCTGTATTTTTGCGCAAGCTTCGCGACTCCCGAAAGAATATCTATTGAGGTGGTGTATTCAGCATGAAAGCCGAGTTTATAGCTTATAAGTTCATCATAGCTGTTAAAACGATTGTAGTATTCCTCAAGCTTGTCAATGCTTTCCTTGAAATCGTTAAGTCCGCACGTCATAACCGTTCTGAAGCCTGCGTCCGTGCTTGCTTTTGCCATCTCTTGGGGATAATAATACATATCAAAGCAGGCGGTAATTCCGCTCGTGAGGTATTCAAGAAAAGCAAGACGTGAAAGATGATAAATGTCGTCGCCCGTGAGCTTTGCTTCCATTGGAAAAATCATATTGTAAAGCCAAGGCTCAAGCGGCAGATCGTCGGCAAGACTTCTCGCAAAGGTCATTGCTGAATGTGTATGGGCATTTTTAAAGGAGGGCATAAGAAGATTACCGTCAAGATCAATTTCACGTTCTGCTTTTTTATTGTATCCTTTTCCGACAAAAACAATTTTGCCGCCGTCTACCCAGACTTCGTCGTCGGTAATTTCGGAGGAGTTTTTAAACGATAAAAGCCTCCCGTTATAGAATCGAATCATAATAAAAGCTCCTTCAGACTTTTTTTATACGGTGGATAGGCGATACCCTTGTCCGTTATTATTGCGGTGATTAAACTGCTGTCGGTGACGTCAAACGCGGGGTTGAAGCATTTTGTTTCCGAAAGAGCAACAGGCTTTTCAAAATAGAGCGTTTTGATTTCCTGTGAGTCGCGCTCTTCAATTATAATGTCGCTGCCCGTTTCGGCAGAAAAGTCAACCGTCGAATACGGGCCGAGTACATAAAACGGTATGCCGTAATATTTTGCAAGCACGGCAACAGAGTTTGTTCCGATTTTGTTTGCGGTATCTCCGTTTGCGGCGATCCTGTCGCATCCGACAAGTACTGCGTCAATAAGCCCTTTTTTCATAACAAGCGATGCTGCGCTGTCACAGATAAGCGTTACATCAATTCCATGTTTTTCAAGTTCATATGACGTGAGACGCGCGCCCTGAAGAAGAGGTCTTGTTTCATCACTGAAAACGCGGAAATTGTATCCCATTTCGTGTCCGAGAATTATCGGACCGAGACCCGTTCCGTATTTTGATGTGGCAAGTTCGCCGGCGTTGCAGTGCGTGAGTATTCCGTTGCCGTCTTTGAGGAGTGAAAGTCCGTATTCACTGATTTTGCGGCACATTTTCCTATCTTCTTCGCGGATTGCAGCCGCCTCGTCAATAAGGTTTTTTCCCTCTTTATGTGCTTTCAAAATTCTTTGAGTCGCCCAAGAGAGATTAACGGCGGTCGGTCTTGCCGAATCAAGATAATCCTTTGATTTTTCTATATTATTTCCGTGGAAAAGCGCAAGTGAATACGCAGCAAAAATTCCTATTAAGGGAGCGCCGCGGACTTGAAGCAGTTTTATGGCGTCATAGCAATCTTTGAGGTTGTTCATTTTTATATATTTTTCCTCGTTGGGCAGCAACGTCTGGTCAAGTATATACAGAGCGCCGTTTTCAAATTTTATGTTATCCATTGCAAATCCTTTCAACAGAAGCCTTGACAAGATTCTTAAACAAAGGAGCGGTTTTCCGCGCCGTATCGGCAACCTCTGCTCCGCTGATAAGCCTGTCGGTAATTCCGCAGGCAAGATTTGTAATACAACTTATTGCGCAAACCTCAAGACCGCAGTGCTTTGCTGCCTGTGCTTCAATGGCCGTGCTCATTCCGACAGCGTCTGCCCCGATAACGGAGCACATTCTGATTTCCGACTTTGTTTCAAATGCAGGACCGCTGAGCTGAACATATACGCCTTTTTTAATCGGTATTCCGTTCTCAACCGCTGTTTTACAGATTATATTATTCAGCCTTTTGCTGTA
>CANPXD010000103.1 GCA_947585615.1 uncultured Clostridia bacterium | reverse complement strand
GGTCCTAAATCATCGTCATTCTTTCCGATAAGCGGAGACGGTACGAACGAGGAAATGTGATCCTCAATCACCATAAAATCTCCTGCCGAAAAATTTCTGTTGATTCCGCCTGCGGCATTTGTAAGAAAAAGAGTCTTTACACCAAGCTCTTTCATTAAATATACATATGACACAGCTTGACGTGCGGTATATCCCTCGTAGAGATGAACACGGCCCTGTAAAACGGCTGTTTTGGTATTTCCAAGATAACCGAGTATCAGTCTGCCGCGGTGAGACGGCGCAGTGGAGACGGGAAAATCCGGAATGTCTGCATAATCTATAACCGCTTCTTTTGCTATTTCATTGACAAAGTCACCGAGACCCGAGCCGAGCACAAGCGCAATATCGGGAACAAAATCTGTTATATTTCTAATGTATTCAAGCTGTTTTTGAGACATATATTTCACCTCAAAACAGATTATAATTCTTTTTACTTATTAAATCAATAAATTCTATTGCATTATATTAATAATTTTGGTATTATTAGTAAGTGATAATTTATTTATCGGAGGAATACTATGAAAAAGTTAGTCTCGGTTATTGCGTGCGCTGCGATTATTCTTGCGTCTGTTTTTGCGCTCAACGGCTGCAGCAATGCGCAGGAGTTAAAGTATGATGTTGTTCTTATTACCGACGGCGGCACTGTTAATGACGGTGCATACAACGAAAGTGCATGGAAGGGAATAAGCGAATACTCCGAGAGCGCAGGTTTGAGTTGTCGTTATTATCAGCCGTTGCTTGATGAGGGTGTGCCTGCTGCTGACGCCATTGCGCAGTACATAGATCTTGCCGCTAAAGGCGGTGCTTCATATATTGTTCTTCCGTCAGATGTATTTGAGGTTGCCGCGTTTGAGAATGCTCAGCGTTATCAAAATATCAATTTTATTCTGATAGACGGCAAACCGCACGCTGAGGGTGATGATACAGACGCGTATCTCAGCAATGTTATGTGCGTTACATTTGATGAACTGCAGAGCGGCTTTCTTGCCGGTTACAACGCTGTAATCAGCGGCAACACGGAACTCGGCTATCTCGGCTCATTTAACAGTACGGCATCTTTCAATTACGGCTCAGGCTTCATTCAGGGCGCGCAGTATGCCGCTGACGAGGCAGGTATTCCGGTAACGCTTAAATATGCTGATTACGATTCGCCATTCCTCAATTATGATTATTCGTTCACCATTATGGCGAACTACGCAAAAATTGAGGATCTGAATGAAAAGACATACAAAATTAATGTTGTAAACGGTATAGGCTCCGGCACATATACAGAGGGTTCAAATGTCACTTTGATTGCCGATCCTGCTCCGGAGGGACAGGTGTTTGATCATTGGGAGGCAAAGAGCGACACAGAGGGTGTAAAGGACAAAAAGGTTAATCTTTCAACGAAAAAGAAAACAACAACGAATCTTCTTGTAGAAAAATGCGCCGCGACGATTACCGCTGTCTACAAAGATTCCGATGAAGCAACTTATCCTGTAACCGTTATGAACACAGACGGCACGTCATATTCCGTTCAGTATGCCACGGCAGGCGCTTCCTGTTATGTAAATCCGCCTGTTGCACAGCATGGAATGGTTTTTGACAGATGGGATATTGTCAATTCCGATGAGGAAAATGTTTATTATGATTCTGACCTCCATTCATGGGCAGTTAAAATTGACTCAGAAAATCCTCAGCCCGTAACTCTTACCCCTGTATATGCGGAAAGTGAAACGCCCACCTTTGATGTTACTGTTGTTACAGGAGAGGGCGGAAACGGAGAATCAACAGGTTCAGGCTCGTATATTACGGGAGATTTTGTTTCTCTTTCAGCCGCAGTTCCTCAGGACGGATATATTTTCACTCATTGGTCAAATGCCGATACATACGGCTACGGTACCGGAATTTCAATGGAAAATGAATTTTATCCGAACACATCGTTTGAGATGGTAAACCGTTACCAGTCTGTTGTCGAAACCATGTATAATGAAGGTGCGACAATGGTTTTTGCCGGCGGTCATGATGAAATTGATGTTGTTTCCGAAGCAACATGGAGTTATTCATTCCCCGTCCTGGCAATAGGAGCTGAAAACTGGCAGACCGGCTGGGATCACTACTATTCTACAACTGTTAAGGAATACGGCGAGGCAGTTAAGGCTTGCCTTGCGGATTTCAAGGGCGGCTTTACATATACGGGTGACTGCTTAAACGGCGGTATTTCAATGAATTACGTTGACGAAGCCAATCTTGATGCGTACAGTTCGGTATTTGAGTCGCTCGGAAACGGAACAATACCTGTTCAGCGTATAGTTCCAAAATCTGATATAAGACAGGTATGGATGTCTGAATGTCTTACTCTTGATTCTTGGATGACTGTTCCTGTATAATCATATGGATTTTAAGAGGCTGTCTTAGCTGTTGTTTTAGTTAAGACAGCCGTTTTTATCGGAGTGTTATAATGAAAATAATTGTTTTAGCCGGAGGGCTTAGTCCCGAAAGAGATGTGTCATTATCATCGGGCGCTTTGATTTCAAATGCTCTTATTGAAAACGGGCATGATGTTATGCTGCTTGATTTGTTTCTCGGAACAGATAATAAAGAAATCGAGCCTGTTTACCGAAATATAAAATCAAATCAGAAATTCATTTATAAAATTCCCGAAAAAGAACCTGATCTTTCGGCTCTGAAGTCGTCAGTTGATTTTAAAGGAGAAATCGGCAGGGGAGTAATTGAACTTTGCAAGGAGGCGGACAAGGTTTTTCTTGCGCTTCACGGCGCGGCAGGTGAAAACGGTCAGATTCAGGCTCTGTTTGATTTGAATGAAATCAGTTATACGGGCAGTGGATATGCAGGCTGTCTGCTTGCAATGGATAAGGATATATCAAAACGCGTTATGCGTGATAGTTCAATTTTAACTGCTGATTGGAAGTATATTGATCTGAATGAAAACAATGATTTCAGCGACCTTGATTATCCCTGCGTTGTGAAGCCGTGCAGCTCCGGCTCAAGCATAGGCGTAACTGTTGTTGAAAATGAGAAGCAACTGCTGAACGCTATAGATTATGCCGAAAAATATGAAAACCACATTCTGATAGAAGATAAAATTGAGGGCAGGGAATTTTCGGTCGGTATTCTCGATTCAAAGGCGCTTCCCGTAATTGAGATTAAACCCGTCAGCGGTTTTTACGATTACAAAAATAAATATCAGCAGGGAATGACAGAGGAAATCTGCCCCGCCGAGATTGACGACAATACGAAAGCACTTCTGCAAGGAATTGCCGAAAAGGTGCATAAGGCGTTGAGACTTGGATATTATTCGCGGATTGATTTTATAGTTGATAAAAATAACAACGCCTATTGTCTTGAGGCAAACACACTTCCGGGTATGACGCCGTTAAGCCTGCTTCCTCAGGAGGCGCTTGCCGCAGGCATTTCTTATAATGAGTTGTGCGGCAAAATTGCTGAGTCATCATAAAGTTATAGAAAAAAGCTCCTGATTTTTCAGGAGCTTTTTCTTATGTTACAAAAGTTTATCTAATTCAGCATTAAGCTGAGCTTTTAATTTTTTGAGTTCATTATCATCCGGAACAGTATCGTTTGACCATAACAACTCCTGCGGAAGCCACCAGACAGGACCTTTTCCGTTGTTTCCGTATTCACCAAGATCACCTTTTTTTCTCGGATAAAGATGCCAGTGAATATGTGAATAACCGTTTCCAAGGCACTCATAATTCATTTTTTCAGCGCCAAAGGCATTGAAAACCGCATTTGCAACAATGCTCATTTCATATAAATGCTTTTTTAGAAAATCAGACTCGAGTTCAAATAATTCCGAAACACATTTTTTGCAGAGAAAAAGGGAATAACCTAAAAATCTTTGATTGTCACCGATTACAACGTAACCCGTATCAAGTTCGCGGACAAAATAAGGATTTTCACCCTTTTTTATTTTTTCTATCGTTTTGCATACTCCGCACATAACCGTTTTTCCTTTCATGTTTTGTTACGAACAGTATATCATAAAAAACGCGGAATACAATAAGGTGTTTTCCGCGTTTTTTATCAGTATTCAATTTGTCCGGTGAACACAAGATTGCAGTCACCTGTAAGTGTTACAAAGTCATCTGAATAATTTACTATAAGGTCTCCGCCGCGAAGCTTTACGGTTATGTCCTCACCTTTTGCGCAATATCCGTTTTCAACGGCTGCTGCAACTGCAGCGCACGCTCCCGTACCGCAAGCCTGTGTTTCACCGTTTCCGCGTTCCCAGACTCTCATTTTCAGTGTGCGGCTGTCAACAACTCTTACAAATTCCGTGTTTATTCTTTCCGGAAAAAGTTCCGCAGTTTCAAACTGCGGGCCTGTCTTTTCTATGTCTATTCTGTCCACATTGTCTACAAAGACAACACAGTGAGGATTTCCGACCGAAAGGCAGGTTATACTGTATTCCTTATTGCCGATAACAGCGCGGTGAGCAATAACAGTATCTTCATTGAGCAGAACGGGAATTTTTTCGGGAGAAAGCTGAATTTTGCCCATATTTACCGTTACGGAAGAAACCTTGCCGTTTCTTGTAAAGAGACGAAGCTCTTTAATGCCGCTTGCCGTCTCTATGGATATGTTTTCTTTCTCAACAATTTTGTTGTCGTAAAGATATTTGCCGACACAGCGTATTGAATTTCCTGCCATTTTGCCCTCGGAGCCGTCGATGTTGAATATTCGCATTTTCGCGTCCGCAATTTCAGATTCCTCAATTAGAACGATTCCGTCGCCGCCGATGCC
>CANPXD010000102.1 GCA_947585615.1 uncultured Clostridia bacterium | reverse complement strand
TGTTATGATGAAAACCGGACAGAAAACGCCCCGTATACGCTTTAAAGGATTTACTGATGCTTGGGAACAGCGTAAGCTCTCTCATGAATTTTCAGACTTCATTGTACCCATGAGAGATAAGCCTAAAGAGTTTGGTGGTACTATTCCGTGGACACGGATTGAAGATATTGAAGGTAAGTACTTGAATGACACTTTATCAGGTCAGTATGTGAATGAAGACATTGTAAAAAAAATGAATTTGAAAATCATTCCGAAAGATTCTTTGATAGTGTCTTCGAGTGCAACATTTGGTGTAGTTGCTATAGTTACACAAGATTTAATCACAAATCAGACATTTATCGGACTTGTTCCGAATGATAAAGATATGCTTGATTTTTGGTATTATTATTTTCAATTAGATACAACAAGGCGGTATATGAAATTGCAGTCAGCTGGTTCTACAATTTTTTATATCGCAAGAGAATCATTTGAAAATATGCCTATAAGAGTGCCATCAAAAGAGGAGGTTTTAAAAATCGGAGAGTGCTTGACACAGATCGACAACCTTATCACCCTTCATCAGCGTAAGCACGAAACACTGAAAAAATTCAAAAAATCCATGCTTCAAAAAATGTTTCCGTAATCAAGCAGGGCGTAAATACAAGGAGGCGAGCGAAAAATGAGCGAAATAATTCTATATCATGGTACTCCCGATAAAGACGTCACGCCGATATTCGGGCGCGGCGACGACAAGCATGACTATGGGCGCGGGTTTTATCTGACCGAGGATATTCAGCTTGCCAAAGAATGGGCGGTTTGCAGACCGAACGATACTAACGGCTGGGTCCACAAGTATATTCTTGACGCGGAAAATCTGAAAATTCTCGATTTTCAGAAATACAATACTCTCGCGTGGCTTGCCGAGCTTATGAAGCACAGGGATGCGGCGGATTCGAAGCGATACAGAGTGCTGTCGGAAAAATTCATCGCAAAGTACGGCATGGACACGACCGACTATGACGTTATAAAGGGCTGGAGAGCAAACGCGTCTTATTTCTACATAGCGAGAGAGTTTGTGCGGGATAATGTAGATATCGATATACTTGAAAAACTGTTGTTTTTGGGCGGATTGGGTATTCAGTATTGCATTAAATCCGAGGCGGCGTTTTCAAAGCTTACGGAGGACAAGGACGGGCTGCTTTTGGTTGATTACGCGGAGTTTAACGATATGTATAACCAAAGAGACGCGGCAGCGAGAGATAATATGCGCAGACTTATAAACTCGGACGAAAACAAGGTAACTAAGGTATTCAGCACGTTATTTTAAAAGGAGGACGGCGAAAATGAGAGCATATCCGGAATCGTATTTGAACGAGGTCGTGGAAAATCAAGGTAAATTATTTGATTTTGTCGCGCAAACGTATCCCGATAAGGATACCGAGGATTTTATTGACGCGTATATGGCGAGCAAAACGCGGGAAAGTATTGACGAAGCAAAAGCATATGTGAATACAATGGACGCGAAAGAGCTGTGGGAATATTTTACGAAAACGGAAAAATATAATTTGAAGTCCGGCAAGGCGCTAAGCGGATTTATGCCCGCGTGGATAGGTGAATTTTACGCGTACTATCAATGGTATTACAACCTGCCAAGCTCCGAAACGGCAAAAAAAGTGCCCGTATCATTCCTGAAAAAGGCATATCCGGGGCTGCATGACTTGAATATTGACTTAGCGGTAAAAAAAGTGGGCGCGGAATAAACCGCTGTATGAAAGAGAGGAGACAGAAATGGCGGAGCTTGAAAGGACAATCGAAGATAAGCTGATAGAACAGCTTACGCAGGGCAAAAGTCAATGGACCTACCGACCCGACCTGAATGATGAAAATAAGCTGTGGGCTAACATTAAGCTGATCCTTGAAAGGGGCAACATGGAACAGCTTGAAGGAAAACCGCTGACTGAACGGGAATTTGAGCAGGTGAAAAATCAACTTTCCTTTGCAACCTTCTATGACGCCGCCAAATGGATAGCGGGGGAAAACGGCGTCGCCCATGTCTATGTTCAAAGAGATACGGGGAAAGTACAGCTTACCGTCTTAAAGCGCGATGACATTGCGGGCGGCTCAAGCGTTTATGAGGTCATCAATCAGTATAGCGCGTTAAAAGACGATGAGGAGGACATTCACAGCCGGAACCGCCGTTTTGACATTTCGTTACTGATAAACGGTATTCCGCTTATACATATCGAGTTGAAAAACCGTCAGCATTCATATATGGACGGATTCAGACAGATAAAAAAATACATCCGCGAGGGAAAGTTTACGGGTGTCTTTTCCGCTGTGCAAATGTTTGTAGTTTCAAATGCGGTTGATACAAAATATTTTGCGGCGGCAACCGAGGAAAAGTTGAATGAAAAATTCCTTTCAGGCTGGGAGGATGCGGAAAACGAGCCTGTCGCCGATTATCTGAAATTCGCAGCCGAGGTTCTGAAGATTCCGGAGGCTCATCAGATGGTAATGAAATATGTTGTGTTGGATAAGGATGATAAAAAGCTGCTGCTTCTCCGCCCATATCAGATACACGCCATTGAAGCTATAAGAGCCGCGTCACGACAGGGAAAATCAGGTTATATCTGGCATACAACGGGCTCAGGCAAAACAATGACAAGCTATAAGGCGGCGAGAAATCTCCTTATAGATATTCCCAGCATTGAAAAGACAATTTTCCTTATAGACCGTAAGGACCTGGATACGCAGACAACGCAGGCTTTTAAGTCCTATGCAAACAATGATGTTATTGAGGTTGACGAAACGGACAACGTGACCGACCTTATCAACAAACTGAAAAATCATAATCAGCAGGTTATCGTAACAACGATTCAGAAGCTGTCTATCGCAATTAAAAAGCGTATTAAAGAAGGCTCTCCCACGCATACCCGCATAAAAAATCTGCGTATTGCCTTTATTGTGGACGAATGTCACAGAGCCGTTACGCCGAGAATGCAAAGACTTTTATCGCAGTTTTTCCGCAATTCTTTATGGTACGGTTTTACGGGAACGCCCCGTTTTGATGTAAACGCTTATCCCGCCGAGGGCGATCTGCCGAGGACGACAAATCAGCTTTACGGAGATTGCCTGCATAAATATACTGTCAAGGAAGCTATCCGCGATCAAGCCGTATTGGGATTTCAGACTGAGCATTTAGGAGCGGCGGGATTGCAAAATAACGATGAAAACGAGGATTTTTCTGTTTATGAAACCGAAAAACACATGCTTGAGGTTCTTGATACTGTTATAAATAAATCGAGAGAAAAGTTAGGCTTTACAAATGGACGCGGGCAGACGTATGAAGCCTTGCTTACGGTAAATTCAATACAGAGAGCGCAAGCATATTATGACCTGCTTAAAAGAGTAAAAAACGGGGAAACATCTGTTGAGATAAGCGAGGAAACAAAGCGGGTTCTTCCCGATTTTCCAAAGTTTGCCATTACCTACTCCGTTTCAAGCGATGAAAACAGCGAAAGCGCAGATCTTAATGTACCCAAAATGAAGGAAGCTCTTGACGATTATAACGCTATGTTCGGAACATCTTACGGAATAGGCGAAATTAAAGCATATAACGACAATTTGAATGACAGACTCGCGAGAAAAAAATCAAAATTCAAGAGCCGCGATGAACAGATTGACCTTGTGATCGTAGTAAACAGACTTCTCACCGGTTTTGACGCGCCATGTCTCTCTACTGTGTTTATGGACAGGCAGCCTATGCACCCGCACGATATAATTCAAGCATTTTCAAGAACAAACAGACTTTTTGATAAATCCAAAACGGCAGGTCAGATTGTAACATTCCAGTCGCCACATATATTCAAAAAGGCTGTTGACGACGCGCTTATTCTTTATTCGGCAGGAGGCGAAGCCTCTGTGCTTGCTCCCGAGTGGGATACGGTATACGAAGAATTCAGAAAAGCGCTCGCTTATGTCCGCATAACGGCGGAAACTCCCGATATTATCCCAACGCTTTCAAAAGAGGGCGAATTGCGATTTGCAAAGGCTTTTCAGGAATTTGATAAGGTTTACGCAAGCTTAAAGGCGTTTATCCGATATGCGGATAATCCGCCCGAATCCTACGGTATCACACAGGAGGAATATGAGAATTACGCCGCTCATTATAAAAATATACGAGAAAAATACAAAGAACAAAAATCACCTGATGACGCCCCTCCCGAAATCGATTTTGAATATGAACTAAGGGCCTACAGCAGGGAGAAAATCGACTACGATTATATTATCAGCCTGATTCAGACTGTTGTTTCCGCCACCGACGAGGAAAGAAACGAAAAACATTATCAAAACCTGCTTGGTGAAATCAACAGCTATATTGAAACTTTACTCGCGGCAAATCCGAGGCTTGGAGCTCTTATGAAAGAGCTGTGGGAAAGGATCAGTGCAAATCCCGATGATTTTAGGGATAAGAGGGTGTCATATATTCTTGAAGATATGCGCAAAGAAGCGATAGACAATGTTATCTCGTCTTTTGCTGAGGAATGGTGTGTATCTCTTGACGCGGTTACATATGCCGCCGATAGGTATGATTTAGACGATACGGAGATTCCCGGTCTTACAAACCTAAAAGAAACGGCGGATTATGAAAAATACAAAGCGGCTCACAGCGGTATTGCAAAATTCAAATACCGTCAGGCTATGAAGGAAGCCTTGCTCAATGTGCTGAACGAGGAAATTATACCTTTGCGAGATGATAATTACAGGATTGATGATGCTAAGTCTGCATCCCGAAATAAAATTTAATAAATTCAAAAGCCTGCCCTTATTTGCGTTTGGAGCTAAGAATATCTTGGCTCCTTTTTGCTTTTTTACTGATGATTGGGAACAGCGTAAGTTGGGAGAGATGGTAAATAGAGTAACAAGGAAAAACGAAAAACTTGAATCGGAGCTACCAC
>CANPXD010000101.1 GCA_947585615.1 uncultured Clostridia bacterium | reverse complement strand
TAGATTATTCCTCCCGCCTGCTTTCTTTTTATATAATAACATATTTAAAAATTTTGTCAAATAAAACAATCGTGGTATTAAATAATAAACTTGGCGTGGTACTACCTTTTTTGTTTATATGTGGTATTATTAAATTAAAACAAGAAAGGAGCAACGGTTATGATAAAAAAATTTTTAAGTTTAACTATGGGAGTGATGATTTTGGTGTGCGGTTTTCCGAATGTTAATAACATATCTGTATCCGCGGCGGAACAGGAAACAAAGAGCTTTGACTCCGAATATGTATTGTGGACAGATAAGAAAATTGATGAGGGATTTTACAAATTATCGCCAAACGAAAGCAATAAGGAAAATACAACGGTGCAGCACCCATACAGCAATCAAGGCGATGACGATAATACAGGACGTTCTCAAAGAGACGGGCATAACCGCCACGGCGGGGATAGGCACAAATCTGTATCTGGCGAAAGTAGCCATGGACGTTGAGGCGAAGCACATCAAGCCCGACAAGGACGGGGTTCGCATAGCAGAGCTTGACGAAATGAAGTACCGCCGCAGCCTTTGGACGCACCGCCCGATAACCGACTTCTGGCGCGTGGGCAAGGGCTATGCCAAAAAACTTGAAAAATATTATATGTACACAATGGGTGATGTTGCACGCTGTTCGATCAATGACGAGGAGATATTGTATCGTATGTTCGGAGTCAATGCCGAGCTGCTCATAGACCACGCTTGGGGCTGGGAGCCATGCACAATGGCGGACATCAGAGCCTATAAGCCCGAAACCAACAGCATAAGTTCCGGGCAGGTCCTTCAGGAGCCATATCCGAACGACAAAGCGAGGCTCGTGGTTCGCGAAATGGCGGAAGCGTTGTCGCTCGACTTGGTAGGAAAGAAAAAGGTTACCGATCAGATTGTGCTGACGATAGGCTATGATATTGAAAACGTCGGCAAAACCGATAAGAAATACAAGGGCGAGATAACCGTTGACCGCTACGGGCGCAAGACGCCGAAGCACGCCCACGGAACGGCCAATATCGGCAGGTACACCGCCTCAACAAAATTAATAATAAACACAGCTCTTGACTTGTTTGACAGAATAACCGATCAAAAACTCACAGTCCGCAGGATAACCATAGTCGCAAACCATGTAATCGACGAAAACGACGTGCCGAAAAGCGAGGCCTATGAACAGCTCGGCATGTTCACGGACTATGACGAGCTTGAGAGAAAAGAAAAACGCGAGCAGGAGGAACTGAGGCGCGAAAAGCAGCTTCAGAAAGCCATGCTGAACATCAAGAAAATGTACGGCAAAAACTCGGTACTCCGCGGAACCAGCTACAAAGAGGGCGCGACGGCAAAATCCAGAAACAAGCAGATAGGAGGTCACAAGGCATGAATTTTCCTTATGAAGACATAGTTGATCTTCCGCACCATGTTTCAAAAAAACACCCGCCCATGTCAAGGCTGAATCGTGCGGCTCAGTTCGCGCCGTTCGCTGCGCTCACGGGGCACAGCGCCGCAATTAAGGAAACCGCAAGACTGACGGATGCGGAAACGGATTTGTCCGATAATGATATAGACACCTTAAATCGCTGTCACAATATCTTGCTTGAACACATAAATGAGCAGCCTGAGGTGACATTCATCTATTTTGAAACCGACACCCGAAAATCCGGCGGTGCGTACAAGGCCAAAACCGGAAAAGTGCGAAAGATAGATGAATACAAGCGTGTGTATATTCTGACAGATGACACAAAAATCCCGATGGAACACCTCTTCTCAATGGAGTCGGAATTGTTTGGAAATGAACAACTATAATAGTTTTACTTGACCGTGATTATATAAAATACCCGAAACTGTGATGTTTAAGGAGTAAAAATTATGTCCGACAATAATAAAAACAGGATAGGGAAGAACTTTTTCGCAAAATATGACCGGTGAAAACATTACAAAGTAAATAACGTTCTTGTTGAGCTTTTGGAGGGCGTAGCCTCTATGCCGTTGTTTTCCACGGATGGCGTTAATACCGATTTACTGGAAGACGCTTATGAATATTTAATAGGTATATCTGTGTGACGCCCGGTTATTTTTATACATCATATAATGTAAATTCGCTCTTATAAAAATCCAGTATACCCTCATTACGCAACTTGCATAGTTCGTTGGACATGGCGCTTCGATCTACCGAAAGAAAATCCGCAAGCTGCTGTCGGTTAAATGAAATGGAAAAAGAACTGCTGTTTTGCCGCTTTGATTCGTCAGAAAGGTAGGACAACAGTTTTTCTCTTGTGGAGCGTTCCGACATATAGCTGAGTTTCTGAACAAGGCTTTTATTCTTATCAGAAATCGTGTAAAACATATTTTTTATAATTCGAGTGTGAAAGGGGCAGGCAGAGGGGCATACAGTCAGTATCCGTTCCAAATCGAAAAAGAGGACTGTACTTGTTCCCACAGATATGACATCGTTCATAAGTGTTCCGCTGTTTGGCACAATATATGCTTCTCCAAACATCTCTCCGGGACGAATCTCATTCAGAATATTAAGATTGCCCCAATAATCCTCTTTTTGAATATGGAGCCTACCCTCTGCAAGTATCATCAGATTGCGAATGTACTCGCCTTGTCGGAACGCATATTCACCCTTGTTATATTCTCGGACGGTGGTGTTTAGACAATTCAGCATTGAGAGAATATCGTCATCACCTACACCGGAAAACAACTTCGTTCTTTTTAGAAAAGAAACATACTTTTTCATAAAAACCTCTTTTCTGTTGGAAAAACAACAGACTTGTTACTCTCATTGTACTATAATGAAGCCAGAAAGTCAAGAGACGCCAAAGCGTTTCAGAACAGGAGGGCAAAGCGTTTCAGAACAGGAGGGACATATTATGCTTAGAAAAATCATCAAAATCGACGAGGGAAAGTGCAATGGCTGCGGTATCTGTGCCGAAGCGTGCCACGAGGGAGCTATCGGTATCGTTGACGGCAAGGCAAAACTGCTCCGAGAAGACTATTGCGATGGGCTTGGCGACTGTTTACCCGTCTGCCCGACAGAAGCAATTACTTTTGAGGAACGCGAAGCGCCGGCATACAACGAAGCTGCAGTAAAGGAGGCAAAGCAGAATAAGAGCGCAGAAAAGCTGCCCTGCGGCTGCCCTGGCACAGCTTCAAAAGCAATTCATCATAAAGAAACGCAATATGAAAATGCGCCGGTCCACAGTCGCCTTTCCCAGTGGCCGGTACAAATCAAACTGGTTCCCGTAAATGCGCCCTATTTTGACGGCTCAAATCTGCTGATTGCCGCTGATTGCACCGCCTACGCCTACGGTAACTTCCACAATGATTTCATTAAAAACAGGATTACTCTGATTGGTTGCCCGAAGTTAGATATGGTAGACTACACCGAGAAATTGACGCAGATTATCGCAGGGAACAACATCAAGAGCGTGACCGTTATCCGAATGGAGGTGCCCTGCTGCGGCGGCATTGAAAATGCGGTAAAGCAGGCGCTTAGGGCCAGCGATAAGTTTATTCCGTGGAATGTTGTGACGATTTCTACAGACGGTCAGATAGTCGAATGAACAAAATACGAAATCAAAAACTCCTCACCTCCGATGTGGAAGTGAGGAGTTCTGTTTTGTATCAAGCCGTGCAGGAAAATTAATCGCTTGCATTAATGATAAAAATATAGATATCGTAAATAAAGTGCTGGACAAAGTAATACGGAATATGCTATAATATATTTGCTACACAAATTGAATAATTCTCTATTAAAAGGTGTATTTTACCTATGGTAAAAATGCACGCTTCATTTTCTTACACCTTTAGTAGAGAAAATTTGTGTAGCAACAAAGAGGCTGCGTTTTTCGGTGTGCGGCTTCGTTGCTGCACACTTTTTTGTTTGCAAAGAATAGGTGAAGTTTATGACGTGTACTTTTTTCGGGCATAGGGACACGGATTCAACGGCTGTGCGTGAACCTTTGAAAAAGTTATTGATTGAGCTTATAGAAAACCGAAACGCAATAGAATTCTATGTGGGCAGCGAAGGGAATTTTGACAGAACCGTACGGAGCGTTTTGAGAGAGTTAAAAGAAAAATATCCGCAAATCCGATATAGCACGGTTCTTGCCTATCTGCCGGAAAAAAATAATGAGTTCTTTGACTACACCGACACCATATATCCGGAGGGTTTGGAAAGAGTACCGCTGAGATTTGCCATAGCAAAGCGTAACGAATGGATGGTAAATCATTCCGACATGGTTATAGCATATGTGAAATATAACTTTGGCGGAGCAGCCAAGTACATTGAATACGCCAATAGAAAAAAGAAAAAGATTATCAATTTATATGAAAAATATTAGTAAAACCTTAAGTTTTCTTTCTCCCGTGAGCTACCTGTAGGAGGTGGCTCTTATTATGTCGAAAAAATCGATCACGACAGATATAAAGTTATCTGATACTAATCTTGCGGCAGCTCTCAAGGATGTAGACACAAATCGCTTTTTTACATCAGAACAATTTCAACAAGATGTAAATTTTTACAGGGCACAAAAGATTGCAAAATCCATGTTGAGTGCCGGCCTTATTTCATTGTCACAATTTGACAAATTGACTTTGCTGAACCGGAAATCTTTTTCGCCTTTTCTCACTGAAATAATGCCTAAATTGCTTGATAAATCTGACTTTTAGAGTGATAATAGACACAATCGAGAGGAGGTGAAGGCGTGAAAAAGATTAGCAAAATAAATAGTGCTATGCCACAACAAACCGCAAAAAAACGGCTTCGCGTGGCAGCTTATTGTCGGGTATCCACAGACAGCGATGCTCAATTGGAAAGTCTCGAAACGCAAAAAAGTCACTACGAAAACTATATCAACGGGCGCGAAGATTGGGAGTTTGTCGGTTTATATTTTGATGAAGGAATTTCCGGCACCAAGAAAGAAAAACGACCGGC
>CANPXD010000100.1 GCA_947585615.1 uncultured Clostridia bacterium | reverse complement strand
AGGCTGCAATTCCGGCTTGCGTCTGCAAGCCGGAATTTTATATATTATGAATAAAAACAGACGGCAAAAACAGCGTAAAATATCGTAAATATAAAAAAATGCTGTTTTTGTTGACTTTAGCACGCTAATGCGGTAATATACTAATGTAAATTAATTACGGAGGAATAGAAAATGAAGAAAATCACAAAAATGCTTGCGGTTTTGCTTTCAGGCGTATTTATTTTCGGTTGCTTTGCCGCTTGCTCAGGCTCTTCATCAAAGGGCAATGTACTTAAGGTAGGCTTTGATCAGGACGGTTTTGAGCCGTTCGGTTACACAGATGAAAACGGCGAGTGGGTAGGCTTTGACCTTGATCTTGCAAAAGAATGTGTTGCGATTATGGACGACTACGACTCTGTTGAGCTTGTTCCGATTTCATGGGACAGCAAGGACGAGGAAATGAAAGCCGGAAATGTTGATATTATCTGGAACGGATTTACGATTCAGGGCAGAGAGGATGATTATGAATGGTCGGCTCCTTATATGAGCAATTCACAGGTTGTTCTTGTTGCTGAAGACAGCGGTATCAATACGATTGACGATCTGGCAGGAAAAATTGTCGGAACTCAAAAGGATTCAAGCGGTCTTACCGCCATTACTTCAAACGAAAATCTTATGTCCATAATCAAAAACGGTGAGCCGATGCAGTTTGACGGCTATGAAACCGCACTTATGGAACTTCAGGCAGGCAGTATTGACGCTCTTGTTATTGATGAGCAGGTCATTTCCGTAAAAATTGCAAACGGAGATGTTACAGGATATAAAATTCTTGATGAGACTCTTTCAACAGAGGATTACGGTGTCGCCGCCAAAAAGGGAAATACACAGCTCATTAATGAAATTGAGACTGCGCTTAACACGCTTGCCGAGAACGGAAAGGTTGCAGAGATTTCCGAAAAATATTTCGGTTATGACGCAACAGTTTGGGCAGCGAAGTAATACACAGGTATTAAAATAATAAGGGTGGCATTTGCCACCCTGTATTTTTGGAGATACATATGATTGATATATACCCAATTTTAATGAAGTTTGATTTTCAGGTAACAGTCACGTTGCTTTGGCGTTTCTTCGGAAAATCAATGCTTATATTCGGACTGACAATGCTCTTTGCGCTTCCGCTCGGATTATTTGTGTGCGTTTGCAGAAGAAGTAAATTTAAACCGCTTCAGCTCGTTACAAAGCTTTATATTTCCGTTATGCGCGGAACGCCGCTTATGCTTCAGCTTGTAGTTGTTTTCTTTGCGCCTTTTTACGTTTTCGGAATTCAGCTTTCCTCGGATTACAGATTCTGGGCGGTAATTATAGGCTTTGTAATCAACTATGCCGCATATTTTGCCGAGATTTACCGCGGAGGAATAGAGGCTATAAATATAGGTCAGTATGAGGCGTCAATGGTTCTTGGCTTTAATAAGATTCAAACCTTTTTCAGAATCATTCTTCCGCAGGTTATCAAAATCGTTTTGCCGAGCATAACAAATGAAACCATAACGCTTGTCAAGGATACTTCGCTTGCCTTTGCGATTTCGTATGTTGAAATGTTTACAACGGCTAAGCAGTGCGTAACATCTCAAAGCTCGATTTTACCTCTTTTTGTTGCAGGCGCGTTTTATTATGCAACCAATCTCATCATAGCCTTTCTTCTTGAGGGACTTGAGAAAAAGCTCAGCTATTACAGCAGATAGGAGGAACGGTTATGACTTTATTGAACGTCGAAAATCTGAGAAAAAGCTTTGGAGACAATATTGTCCTGCGAGATATTTCCCTCAAAGTCAGGGAGGGTGAGGTTGTTTCTATTATCGGCTCATCAGGCTCGGGAAAATCAACGTTTCTACGTTGCTGCACAACTTTGGAAACTGTTGATTCGGGAAATATTTCGTACGGTGATTACACCCTTGTTTCAACTGAAAACGGTAAGGTGAAATACGCCGATAAAAAGCAGATTAAGCAGATCAGGGAATACTTCGGTCTTGTGTTTCAGAGTTTCAATCTTTTTCCGCATTTTACGGTTTTGAAGAATCTCACGGAGCCACAGACGGTCGTTCTCAAAAGGAATAAAAAAGAGGCAGAGGAAACGGCAAGGGAACTGCTTGTTAAAATGGGACTTGAGGAAAAGGAAAACGCTTATCCATGCGAGCTTTCAGGCGGACAGCAGCAGCGTGTTTCAATAGCGCGCGCGCTTTCGATGAATCCAAAAATTCTCTTTTTTGATGAGCCCACATCTGCTCTCGATCCCGAGCTTACAGGCGAAATCTTAAAGGTTATCAGAGGACTTGCCGCCGATAAAATGACAATGGTAATAGTTACGCACGAAATGAATTTTGCGCGAGATGTGTCCGACAAGGTGATATTTATGGACGGCGGAGTAATAGTGGAACAGGGTACTCCGGATCAGGTTCTTGTAAATCCCGAAAAACAGCGCACAAGAGAATTCCTGCAGACATATGAAAAATAGCAAAATAAAAAGCGGGCCGTGAATATTTTTACACGGCTCGCTTATAAATTGTTTTAATCGTCAAGATTTTTCCATAGCTTCAGTCTTCCGGTATCATTGAAAGCCTTGACAGTCATAACTGAAATCGGCACGATAAACATTCCCATAAAACCGAAAAGCTTTAGACCGAAATAAAGACCTGCAAGCGTTATTATCGGGTTTACACCGAGGCTGTTGCCGACTATTTTCGGCTCGATATATTGGCGGATTACTGAAATAACGGCGTACATAACAATAAGTCCTATTGCCTGTCCGACGTTGCCGGAAATCAATGATATGAGTGACCACGGTATCAGTATACCGCCGGAGCCTGCAACGGGAAGAATGTCGAAAATGGCAATAACGATTGCGATAATATAGATATAACCGTTGCTCATAACTCCGATAAGATTCAAAATCGTAAGACCTATTGAAAGCTCACAGAAGGTAATAAACATAATAATTGCGTATGCCCTTACCATTTTCAGTATTGTTTTTGAAAACACCTGCTTGATTTCAACAAGCAGATTTTTTTTGTCATCGGGAAGCTGGAGCTGAATGAATTTTACAATTCTGTTATAATCCTTTGTAAAGAAAATCCATGAAATTATCATTATAACAATTCCGAGTATTGCTCCGGGAACGTTTTTAACAATGCTGTATACTCCGGTAACGCCGGAAGAAATAGTGCTTGTCACTGTTCCTGCGCTGAGACCGATTTTACTCAAATCAAAATCATCAACAAGTGAGCTTATCGTGTTGATTATCGTTTCCGACAAAGAGTCATAAATGCCTTCCGGCAAAAAGCTTATAAGCTTTAAAAGCTCTGTCTGGAGATTTGACATGAATTGCGGAAAATCGGAAAGCTGCTCCGTAAGATATCCTATGAAGTTTGCAATTTGCGATATGAATCTTGCAAGAAGAAAAATAAGGGGAACAAGGATAACGGATATAGACAGAAATACAAGCAATATCGACCACAGAGTGTGGCACTTGTTTTTCGTTTTTTTGTCAAGCCAGCGGAGTGGTTTCTGAATAATAACCGCAAAGAAAAAGGATAATAAAAACGGCGACGTTACCCAAAATAGATATTTGAAGAAAATATACAGCAAGCCTAAAATCACTGCGATAAAGGTTAGGTTTATAAGAAAGGCTCGTTTTTTTTCGGTTTTGGGCGTCATTTTATCCTCCTAAAAAAAGTAAAATTCCAGTAGATCTTGCCACATCTTTATAGTATATCAATATTTTAAAACAATACGCGTTAATATGCAAGAGCAAAAATAAAAATTGCCTATTGCATATTTGAATAATACGTGTTATCATATCAATTAATGTTCTTCACAGCAATACACTGTCCACGGGTGGTGAACACTTTTGAGTAAAGTTAAATATGTACTTGTGAATGAGGAAATCCTGCCGGAAATATATTTAAAGGTTCTTTGCGCGAAGGAATATCTTGCCGCGGGCGAGGCGGCAAGTGCGACGCAGGCGGCTAAAATGGCGGGAATATCGAGATCCGCATATTATAAATATAAGGATTCTGTGTTCAGATACAATCCTGCCGCCACGAAGGAAATTGCCACCTTACAACTGAGGTTGAGGGACACAAAGGGAGTCCTTTCTGCGGTAACCGGCGAACTTTATCTTGTCGGGGCAAATGTACTCTCAATCAATCAGCAGATACCGCAGAACGGCGTGGCGGGTGTTTCGCTTACAATGCGTATTGCGGAAATGACGGTTTCTCTTCAAGAACTGACCGAAAGGCTTAAGAAGATAGGCGGAGTAGCATCCGTTTATATAGGAGGTTAATTTATGAAAATAGCTGTTATGGGCTACGGCACAGTCGGCTCCGGCGTAGTTGAGGTTATTGAAACACACAGCGGAGTAATCGCGAAGCGCACAGGCGGAGAACCGCTCGAGGTTGCTCATATTCTTGATCTTCGTGATTTCAGCGATGATCCTCATTGCGATAAATTCACCAAGGATTTTACCGATATTTTAAATGACCCCGAGGTGAAGATCGTTGCCGAGGCGATGGGCGGAGTGAATCCGGCATTTGATTTTACGATGAAGCTTTTAAAGGCAGGCAAGGCTGTTGTTACTTCAAACAAGGAACTTGTAGCGCAGAAAGGTCTTGAGCTTTTGAGAGCCGCAGAAGAGGGCGGCACCAATTATCTGTTTGAAGCAAGCGTCGGCGGGGGTATTCCGATAATCCGACCGATGGCGCAATGCTTTGCTGCTAACAATATTGAGGGAATTGCGGGTATTCTGAACGGTACGACAAACTTTATTCTTACAAAGATGATAGAAGACGATATGAGTTTTGAGGACGCATTAAAGCTTGCACAGAAAAACGGATATGCCGAAAAGGACCCGACTGCCGATATTGAGGGGCATGACGCTTGCCGAAAGGTTTGTATCCTTGCTTCTCTTGCCTTCGGCAAGCACGTCTATCCGAGTCAGGTTGCGACGCAGGGTATATCTGAAATTACACTTGAAGACGTTTCCTATGTTTCGTC
>CANPXD010000099.1 GCA_947585615.1 uncultured Clostridia bacterium | reverse complement strand
AAGTATATTCGCTCCTCTGTAGAGCACCTTTATGATTTCGAGAGTCTGCTTTTGGGAAACTGTCATTGTGTAAATCTTCTGGTCGGGATTTATATCAAATCCGTATTTATCACATATCTCTCTGATTTTAGCAGCAGTCTGCCTGAGATTGAATTTCCCCTCTTCTTTATTCCCGAGAGCAATATTTTCCGCGGCAGTAAACACATCAACAAGCTTGAAATGCTGATGAACCATTCCTATTCCAAGATCAAAGGCGTCCTTTGGAGAACGGATAATCACTTCTCTTCCATCAACAAAAATGCTGCCCTCTTCGGGAAAATAGATTCCCGAAATAATATTCATCAGCGTGGTTTTTCCGCTTCCGTTTTCACCGAGAAGAGACAGAATTTCACCGCGCCGCACATTAAGACTCACATTTTTGTTCGCAACTGTCTTGCCAAAGGTTTTTGTAATATTTTTTAATTCTATAGCGTAGTCCATACACTTGCTCCTTTGGGATTAGATTATATGAATAATTAAGTAGTTGTTTCAGCAAATAAATAACGCTTTTTATTTGTTCAAAAAACTAATTATTTTAATGACAAGAACAAATCACAAAGGGAAAAAATCCCTTTGTGACTGTTCATTAACATTATGTAATTAGCCTTCCGCTATTGCATTCTCCGTGATACCGTCAATTCTAATATCAAAGTACGGTGCACTTCTGAACTGCTCAGCATCGGACTCACGGAATATACCGTCCTGAATAACATTTGTATCCGGCTCAAAGTTAGCGTCCGGAATAACGTTTGCCATATATTCACTGATTGTTTCTCCGCCTACAGTAAATACCGCAGTGTCAAATACATTGAGTGAACCGTCCTTCAAAGCTGCAATAACTTCATTTACCTTTTCCTGAGTGCCTTCCGCGCAGGATTCACCGAGATCTGTAATTTTAACAGCGTCGTCAGCATAACCCTTTGTCCAGTTCACTGCAATATCCTCGTTATTTACAAGGCATTTGAAAGCGTATGTATAATATACACCCCAGTTGTTTGAAGCAGAGGTGAGCGCAGCTGTGGGAGCAGCACCGAGCATGGAGATATTGTAGCCTACAGAGTAGCAAACTGTGCCTGCCTGATTGAGTTTTTCGATTGCAGCCGGAGCACCTGTTGTATCAGCATGCTGACCTATGATAACGCATCCGTCCGAAACAAGCTTTTGCGCAGCAGCAGCCTCTTTTGTTTCATCAGCCCAACTGCTTGTGTATTCAACTTCCATTACAAGGTTTTCAACCACGGATTTCGCACCGAGATAGAAAGCCGTGTAGCCTGAAACAACCTCTGCATACGGGAAAGCGCCTACATAGCCGATTCTTATATTGCCGTCCGCGTCAAAGGAATTCGGCATTTTGTCTGCCGTAAGAACGCCTGTATCAACAAGCTCCTTTAATTTCATACCTGCAACAACGCCCGAAACATATCTTGACTGATAAACAGCCGTAAATGCGTTCTTATAGTTGGGCAGACCGCTTGAAGCGGCAAGGTCTCCTGTCATTGAAACGAATGTGATGTCGGGATACTCAGCAGCAACTTCCTGCATATACTCCTGATGACCGTAGCTGTCAGAAATAATGAGGTTGCAGCCCTGCGCCGCAAGGTCCCTTGCAGCGTCGGCACACGCAGAATCCTCCGGAATGGATTTTTTCCAGATAATCTGTGAAGCATCAATTCCGTTTGCCTCTGCACCGGCATTTATACCGTCCATATGTGCCTTGTCATAACCGATGCTCTCATCGTGAAGAAGAATAACACCGATTTTAACGTTGCTTGCATCTGAATTGTCTCCGTCGTCCTGTGCAGAACAAGCTGCAAAGGAAAACAGGAGAATAACTGCCAGAAGAAGCGCCAAAATTTTCTTGGTAGCTTTCATTTTTTACCTCCGAATTAAAAATTTTTATTATAAGGCAGAATGCCCGATAACCAAATCAATTACGAAAAACAATTTTTCCCGTTTTGTGATCCATGCTTTCAACCATTGCCAGACTCTCAACTCTTATGCCCTGCGCGCGCAGCTTGTCCCCGCCATGCTGAAATGATTTTTCGATAACAGCTCCGCATCCTACAAGTTCCGCTCCGCTTTCGTTCACAAGACTGATCAGTCCGCGCAGAGCGTTTCCGATTGCGAGAAAATCGTCAACGATCAGCACTTTATCTCCTTCTCGGAGAAACCTTTTAGCGACCATAACGCTGTAGGTCGTTCCGTGTGTAAAAGATTCAACCGGAGTAACATAAACGTCTCCGGCAATATTTTTTGTTTTATTCTTCTTTGCAAATACAAGAGGGCAGTCAAATTCCTGAGCCACCATTGATCCGATAGCTATGCCCGAAGCCTCTATTGTGAGAATTTTATTTACACCGCAGTTGTTGTAAAGCCTGTGAAATTCCTTGCCGATTTCTCTGAGAAAGGGCACATCTATTCTGTGGTTAAGGAAATTATCCACCTTGAGGATATTTCCCTCGTATACCTCACCCTCATCTAAAATTTTCCGCTTAAGTAATTCCATAAAATATACCTTGTGCAAACAGTAATTCCAAATACATATTTATAATAAACCATTAACAAAAACTTGGCAACAAAAGAGAACACTTTGTTGCCAAATTTTAACCTTTTTACTTTTCTAATTTCAAAAATATAGAATGCGTGTCATTGAAATACAAATTGAAATAAACTATAATAAAACAGTGTAAGAACTGCACTGCTCCAATCAAATCAGCCTGTTATGACAGCTGATTTCTCATAATCCCCTCCGGCTGCTGTAATTTTAACTTACTTTTTGAATCCGGAAAGGTTGTGCGAATTAAATGATAAAAGAGGATGATCCTTTGAAATACTTGTCCGACTTTGCGAAAAGCCATGCGAATATCGGGTTTTCAAATCTCGGTCTATGCGAGGTAGACAACGTGATTTTCAGCAGACTTTCATATCTTGACTTTTCGGCGCATATAAAAAAAAGCATAAAGGAAGCTGCTGAGGACTTTACCTATACACCCGAGAGTGAAACTACCAGGCAAAATAAAAACATTGTCAGAAGCGAAGAACTGCTACGTCTTCTCGGAACTACCGAAAGATATAAAAATGTAAGAATATCCGATTTTACCGAACTTTCGGGGAACAGCGAAACCGCGTTTTCGGCAACGGTGTTCGGACTCAATAACGGCACTTCATATATTGCATACCGCGGAACGGACGATAAAATAACGGGAATATATGAAGACGCTGAATTAGCATATTCCTTCCCGATTCCGGGACAATTAGCAGCTCTCAGCTACACAAACAAAATTCTCAAGTCCGAAAGCACAGAATTTTTTCTCGGCGGTCATTCAAAGGGAGGAAACTTTGCTCTGTTCAGCTACATATTTCTTAACGAAAAGAGCAGAATCATCAGAGTTTACAATAATGACGGGCCGGGATTTCCGAAAGAACTGGCAAAAATTCTTTTCACAAAAGAAAACTGTGCAAAAATTATCAATCTTGCGCCCGAGGACTCTATAGTCGGCAGAATGCTTGAGGACGGCGGAAAAAATGTGATAGTTAAAAGCTCCGCTATAGGCGCAGGACAGCACAATGTATTTACATGGATAACAAACGGTGAAAAATTTGAAAGAGCCGAAAAATTCAGCGCAATTTCGGAATATGTTGAGCAGACGCTGTCCGAAAGCCTTGAGACTATCTCGCCGGTTGATATGCGCAAAGCAGCGGAATCCATATACGAAATAGCAGTAAAAAGCGGTATAGAATCAACTAAGGACATAAACAGAAAAAGCTACAGTTCCATACTCCAGTCTCTAATACAAATTCTCAAATCCGAGGACAATGCTGCGGATGAATTCTCGGTAATAATAAAAACATTAATCCGAAACCTGCTTGATTCTGAAGATATTGAAAAATATATATCCGACAGATTAGCAGAAAACATACCTGAAATCGGAGACGGAAGTGAAATGAGGAAACAGATTATTGAATTTCTTCAAAGAAACGGAAAGAATAAAGAATCAAATAAAAAATAAAAAATATATTGCAATTATGCTTATAAAGCCGAAAAATTAAAAAGCCGATTTGCGTTCGCAGCACGCACATCGGCTTTTTATCCATTTATATTAAGTTGACGCCGGCAAATTTCTTATTTTATGCACTTGACTTCTTCAAATTTATCAACAATCTCCTGCTCAGGTTTCTTTGTAAGAAGCGATACAATAACAATCAATACGGAAGAAACTATAAATGCCGGCAGCAGTTCATACAGATCGAAAAGTCCGCCCTTTGCATAATGCCAGGCTATAACCGTGATACCGCCTGAAATCATACCGGCCATAGCGCCCCATTTGTTTGTGCGTTTCCAGAAAAGCGAGAAGAGCATTAACGGTCCGAATGATGCGCCGAAGCCTGCCCATGCGAAACTTACGATTCTGAATACAGACGAATCGGGATTCCAAGCGAAAATAACGCCGAGAATGGCAATGGCAATAACCGTTGCGCGGGCGATAAGCATTTTTGATTTCGGCTTTATCTTTATTTTGAAGCCTCCGACAATGATGTCCTGACTGATTGCCGAAGCGGCGGCAAGAAGCTGGCTGTCCGCCGTGGACATTGTAGAAGCAAGAATACCTGCAAGAATAACGCCTGCAAAAATCGCAAAAATCACGCCGTATTTGGACAACAGATTGGCAATGGCAACAACAACGGTTTCACTGTCTGCAAGAATCATAGAGGGCTCAACTCTGCTCATTGCAAGACCTACCGCACCTATAATCAGTGCAACACCCATTGCAATAATTACCCATACGCTGCCAACCCTTCGTGAAATCTTAATTTTATCAGAGCTTTTGATAGCCATAAATCTTAACAGAATGTGAGGCATTCCAAAATAACCAAGTCCCCACGCAAGTGTGGAAACAATGCTCATAGCGCTGTAAGGAACAGTGTTTCCGCTGCCGTCCGTTGTCGATGTAAGTGAAAGATAATCGGGAATTGATTTTGCATTCTGAACAACGGCGTCCCAGCCGCCCGCAACATTAAT
>CANPXD010000098.1 GCA_947585615.1 uncultured Clostridia bacterium | reverse complement strand
GGATATACCGCTGACCTGCCCGATGAAATCCACCATGTTATCGACAAGCGTACCGATCCCACATGGCCGACAACATGGTTTGTTCCGAGAATCACCGGCAAGGGAGCGTTCAAGGATGTTTACAGTGTAATGGCGAATTGGGGCGCAAATCACGGCGTCACCGTTTACGGTCACATCGGCGCTGATATTATAACGCTTGCGTCAATGCTCCGTATCCCCGTTAATATGCACAATGTGGACGATGCCCAAATCTTCAGACCTCACGCATGGTCCGCATTCGGAACGGAAGATACACAGTCTGCCGATTACCGCGCGTGCAGCACCTACGGACCGATTTACAAATAAATAACAAAGACGGGGAATAACCGTTTGAAATACGATTATTCCCCGTTAAATTTATTGTTTATTAAACCGAGAACGGCAGAATTTTGATATGTGTTGAGAAAATCGGTTACCGTTCTTCTTCTATCATGGCAGGCGCGGCGTTTGCTTTTCTGATTTCATCATAAATTTCGTCGGAAAACTTCCGACGGCGGTCATATGTATAAAGACCGTTCTGTTCCTGCTCAATGTCGTAAAGCTGCGTGTAGCAGAAGCCGAGCATTTTTTTGTTTGAGGTGAGCGCTTCTGTCAGAGCGCAGTAGCGATCGGAAAATTCCTCGGGCGTTTTTACGTCCTCACCGTAACCCCAGGATTTGACCGTTTTGTCCGTCTCCCATTTGATACCCCCGTATTCGCTTACAAAAACAGGCTCTCCGCCGTATTTCTGACGACCGGGATTGTCCGCGAGAACGTGCTCGTACAGGTAGTTTTCAGTGACAAGCCTGTTGTAGTTGTTTTTAAAAAACGCTGCATCATAGCTGTAGTCGTGAACGTCGTAGATGTCGGTTTTTACGTGGAAATTTCCGCTTGTGTCAATGCAGGGGCGTGTTGAATCAACGGCTTTTGTGTATTCGTAGACGGTGGACAGAAGAGCGTCATACTGCTTTCTGCCCCGGTAATCCCATGTTTCGTTGAACGGGCACCAACCGATGATTGACGGATGGTTGAAATCACGCTTTAAGACTTCTCCCCATTCCGCAAGAAAAACAGAAACGCTCCTGCTGTCTGAATAATCAAGACCCCAGTTCGCGTATTCGCCCCAGACGATATAGCCGAGCCTGTCGCAGTGATAAAGAAAGCGTGGCTCAAACACTTTCTGGTGCAGTCTTGCCCCGTTGAAGCCGAGTGCCGTAGAAAGCTTTATGTCGTTTATCAGCGCCTCCTCATCGGGCGCTGTATAAATACCGTCTCTGTAAAAGCCCTGATCGAGTACAAGCCGCTGAAAAACGCTCTTTTCATTGATTAAAAACTTAAATCCGTCAAGGCGGACGCTCCTCAGACCGAAGTAACTGCTCACTGTATCCTCGCCGAAAGTAAGCTTTAAATCATAAAGTCTGCCTTTGCCGACCTCCCAGAGGTGCTTTTCGCTCAGACTGATAGGCAGCCGGCAATTTCCGCTTGCCGCACGGCGCTCCGATTTGCCGACCGTTTTGCCGTTATAGAATACTTCGCAGGAGAAATCGGCTTTTCCCTCAAAATCGGCGTGAATTGTTACGTATGCCGCTTCGGCGTCGGGATATATTTTGATGCTCTTAATATGTTTCTCAGGCACGTATTCAAGATATACAGTCTGCCATATACCGGTTGTTCTTGTGTAGTCGCAGCCGTGGCTTTCTTTGCGCTCACTCTGTTTTCCGCGCATAACAAAAGGATTTTTTACGCAGTCCTCGCAGAGAATAAATATTTCGTTTTCACCGTCCGTCACACAGTCGGTTATATCCAATGCAAACGATGTGTAGCCGCCTTTGTGCCTGCCGACATATTTTGTGTTAACAAGCACCGTTGTTAAATAATCGGCTGCGCCTATATGAAGAAATACGCTGTTGTTTCCCTTTCTTATATTTACTTTTTTTCTGTACCACACCATATTTACAAAATCGCGGTATCCTATTCCCGAGAGTTTGCTTTCAATACAAAAGGGAACGTTGATTTTATACGGATATTCGGCGGCGCCGTGAATTTCAACCGCCCTTTTTTCGTCGGAAGAAAAACGGAAAGCCCGTTCTGCCTTTTTAAATCCGAAATCCCATTCGCCGTTAAGATTTTCCCAGTTGGCTCTTTTGAACTGAGGATTCGGATGCTCTTCTCTGTAAATTTTCATAATACTTCTCCATAGCCGTTATTTTCGGTTTATTAAATTGATAATAACATAAATGCGGACGCGTTGTAAATACCGGTACTGCATTTGTTGTAAATAAATAAAAGTAATTTTGAGGTGATTGAATGAAAAAAATCGTAAAAAAAGCGCTCTGTGCGGGACTTTGCGGCGTTATGGCGTTTTCCGTTTCTGCCTGCACGGGAGGCAGCGGAAATGCACGGCTTGAAGAGGGTATCTTTACCGATTTAAGCAAAATTTCCTATAGCAGGGACTACAGCGAGCTGTCTGCCGTTAAGAAAAACGACACGGACAGTTGGAGACAGGGAATGGTGTCGGGGAACGGGCTTCAGGGATTTGTTGAAAGCGGTTCTCCCTATTCCGACACGTTTATTTTTCAAAATATTCATTTTATAATGCCGAATCAGAATGTCCGCTACTGTCCCGAAACTTTCCGTGAGCTTGAAAGTGTAAAGCAGGCGATAGTTAAGGGTGAGGATATTGTTGACAACGCAAGCTATGACGATGTTTACCGCTATCATCCGGGAGGTCAGCTCCGAATTGAGACAGACGGGAAGGGCGAATCAAATTATATCCGCTACACCGATTATGAAACGTCACAGGTTGGCGTATATTATGAAAACAAGGACGGCGTGTGGCAGAGAAAATCCTTTACCTCTATGGTTGACGGCGCTGTTATCACAAGGCTTGATTCATCGGATAAGGGTGAAAAGGTGAGCCTTACTCTTTCGTTTGACGATATTTCAACGCTTGCGAACTTTGGTAACAGTGACGAGGTGAATCTCAAATACAAAAAGCTCGTCAGCGACGGATCGGATTCCATTTCACTCATTGCGCACTATCCCGATTACGAAAACAGCGAGCTTAAAAACGGCGGCTTCGCGACGCTTACATATGTTATTGCCGAGGGCGGCAAAAAGGAAAAAGTTACGCTTGATAAGAATACGGAGGAAACACAGTTCTTCGGAGAAAACAGCGGTATAAAAATTACGGGAGCAGACGCCGTTTACCTTATAACCATATCGGACCGTACATATGATATGGGAAGCTACGGCGAATTTGAAAATCAGACCGGCTATGCTTTGACCGACGCCCTTTATGAGAGAGCAAAGGCGGTTGCAGAAAAATACGCCGCGGGCGAAGGATTTGACTACGATGCCGCGCTTGAAAATCATCTTGCTGTTTATAAGTCGCAGTTTGACGCTGTTACGCTCTCTCTTGAGGACAGCTCGGAAGCAAACGAAAGCCTTTTAAAATCGCAGAAGGGCAGCAAAAAAATCAACGCCGCTCTTGCGCAGAGAACGTATTATGCGGGAAGATACGCCTATCTTTGCTGCAGCGGCCATTCAACAAGCAGGCTTTACGGTATGTGGACCGGCGAATGGGACACGGGCTGGGGAAGCAAATATACAATGGACGCCAATGTCAATCTGCAAACCTCATCAATGAACACGGGCAATATGAGTTTATCTCCCATAGGGTACGCATATTTCATCCTGCGCCAGCTTCCCGACTGGGAGGAAAACGCATATGCGACCCACGGCTTTACGGACGCTATTCAGGCTCCCGTAAATACGGACGGAGACAAGGCGGTTATCACCGAAACCTGTTATCCCTATCCTTTCAGATACTGGAACGCCGGTACTTCGTGGATGCTTCAGCCATTGTATGAAACTTTGCAGTGCAGCGGAAATATAGATATACCTCTAAGTGATGAATTTGATTTGAATTCGCTGAGATCCGTTCTCTCCGTATCCGAGGAGGATCTGACAGAGGAACAGATTGAGGAAATTAGATCAAGGGGAAGTCTGAGACTCAGGGAGGACATTCTTCTTCCGCTTCTCACAAAGTCGGCGAACTACTGGGCGCAGCTTATGACGCCGGAATACTATACGGACAGCAGCGGCGGTATTCACTATGAGCAGGGCAAAACATCTCTTGATGACGGCGAAACCTACTGTATACTTCCGAGTTATTCACCTGAGAATAATCCGTCGAATTACCCGAGTCCCTCCGATGCAAACTGCGCCATTGATATTGCGGCGTGCAGAGACAATCTTAATATGCTGCTTGACGTTATGGCAGCTGCCGTGCCCGATGCGGACACTTCAAAATGGCAGGAGCTTCTCAATAAATTGCCGCCGTACCTATACGACGAAACAGGCGCGCTCAAAGAATGGGCGACAACGCTTTTTGAGGAAAATAACGAGCACAGGCATTTAAGTCACCTTTACTGCGTATGGCCTCTGTTTGAAACGCAGAACAATGAGGAACTTGCGAAAGCCTGCATCCGGGCGATTGAAAACAGGGAAAGTGAGAATGAGGCAAGCCATGCGCTTGTTCACCGTTCGCTTATAGCCGCTAGGCTGAAGGACAGGAACAGCCTTACGGACGCCCTGACAAAGCTGATGAACCATAAAATCAGATATGATTCCCTTATGACAAATCACGATTATGACCGCGGAAGCTGCTACTGCACGGACTTTGCAATAGGTTATCTCGGTATAATCAATGAGAGTCTTGTATTTTCAAACACGGGCGAAATAGAACTTTTGCCGGCTCTTCTGAACAGCGGCTTCGACAAGGGAACGGTAACGGGAATTAAGGCGCGCACGCAGGCGACAGTTGAAAGCCTTGCGTGGGATCTTGACGCAAAAACGGCAGTTGCTGAGATAAGGTCGGATACAGACCAGAAAATCAGCCTTTCCTGCGGTCTTTCATCGGAGGTGCAGGACCTTGATTTTAAAGCAAATGAAACAAAGACAGTCACCTTTACTTTAGACAATATTCAATAAGCAGACAGACGAAAAAACGCAGGAAATGTATTTCATTTCCTGCGTTGCAGCCTGTCAAAAAAGCTATACAAACGCCCTAGTTTCCTGTATAATAAAAGGGAACGGGGGTGTTGTTATGGAACAA
>CANPXD010000097.1 GCA_947585615.1 uncultured Clostridia bacterium | reverse complement strand
CATATGTCCCCGGCTCGGTAATGTCCCTGATGACTGTAGAGCCGGCGCCGATAATACAATTATCTTTTATAATTGTTCGTTGTATAATTTGCGTTCCCGTTCCCAATTCAACGGTAGATTCTATTCTGGTATTTCCTGAAATATTAACACTTGGATATACTGTTACAAAATCATCAATAACAACATCGTGACCGACTGTGGAATCAAGATTTATTATTACATGATTTCCGATTCTTACATCAACAGTGATTATTGTACCTGCACAGATTATGCTGCCTTCACCTATATGTACCCTTTTGGACATTATAACAGATGGGTCAACTAATGTAGCAAATAATATATTATTATAATTTTTTATTTTGTTAATAATGCTTTTTCTGTTTTTGGCAGAACCAACAGCGCAGACAACCCATACCTTTTCTTTAATCTCAGAAAGAAAATCACAGTGTCCCAGAATAGGATAATCACCTTCAATAAGTCCCGGTTCCTTTGTATCATCAATAAATCCGACAATTTCCCAAGTGGGAATTATATTATTGATACGTTCAATCAGCCAAGCTACCTCTCTTCCGAATCCACCTGAACCGATAATGCAGATTTTTTTCACGTTGATCACCTTTATCTTAAATCAAAAAAATTCTTTTATTCACTTGATTTTTCTTGCAGGTGAGCCGACATATGTCCCCGGCTCGGTAATGTCCCTGATGACTGTAGAGCCGGCGCCGATAATACAATTATCGGCAATGGAAACGTTGTTGCAAACCGCACAGCCTGCACCAATCCAGGTGCAGCAGCCTATATTTACCGTTCCCGTAATTACAGAGTTTGGAGAAATATGAACAAAATCGGATATAGAATTATCATGCTCAATGATTGACGCAGTATTGATTATACAGTGGTTTCCGATTTTTGCTCCCGGATTAATTACAGATAAAGCCATAACGGCAGTGCCTAAACCTATCTGTGAATCTTCGGAAATAACAGCGGTGGGATGTACTGCGGTATACCAGCAATTTCCGACAACAGAGCTATAGGTTTCGGCAATTTTCTTTCTTGCGTGATTGTTTCCTACGGCAATAAAAAATTGCGTTTTGCCGTCGGCATATTTTGCAATATCATTAACTTTTCCGAGAATATTAAAATCTGCAATGGCAGTTTCTCTGTCATCTAAAAAGCCCGTCACCGTATCATTGTTGAGCGCAACAATATCGGCAATTACCTTTCCGTGACCGCCTGCACCGATTATGATTACGTTTTTATTCATACGCCGCTGCCTTTTCCGATACGGGAGTACCTGTGAATTCCTCCATTGTTTCGCTTGTATCGCTGCTAATTCCCTCATGGCGAAAAACACTTTTTATTGTGTATAAGATTATTTTAAAATCCACTGAGAATTTGACATTATCCACATAATATACGTCAAAATCAAATTTTTCTTCCCAAGAAATACTGTTGCGCCCGTGTACCTGGGCATATCCGGTTAATCCCGGTTTGATTTCATGGCGTCTTTTCTGGTGTTCATTATAAAGGGGGAGATACTGAACCAGAAGCGGACGGGGTCCTATAATAGACATATCTCCCTTTAATATGTTTACAAGCTCGGGAAGCTCGTCGATACTTGTTTTGCGAAGAAATCTCCCGAATTTTGTCAGGCGTTCTTCGTCGGAAAGCAGATTTCCGTTGTTGTCGGTAGACTGTGTCATTGTACGGAATTTGTAGAGAATAAAGATTTTTCCGTCCTTTCCGGGGCGTTCCTGTTTGAAAATAACGGGACTGCCGAGGTTTATGCGCACCAAAATAGCTACTGCAAGAATAAGCGCGCTGAGAAAAATAAGCGCAATCAAAGAAAATAATACATCAAAAATTCTTTTTATGTATTTTGCGTACATATTTATGCACCCTTTAAAAACAATTTTTTAGAATCTCAATGACTTCGTTCTGTTGCTCTTCGGTTATCTTTATGTCTGACGGAAGACATAAGCCTCTGTTAAAAATATCAGCGCCTACATTTTTTCCGTCGATGCTGATGAAATCTCTGTCTGAAAAAACAGGCTGCAGATTCATAGGCTTCCATATCGGTCTTGCTTCAATGTTGTTTTCCTGCAATTTTAAACGAATTTTTTCAGGTGTAACCCTTTCCGCAAAATCGGGATCTATTGTCATACAACTCAGCCAGAAATTCGGTTTGCTGCAATCAAGATAGGGATTCATATGAACCGGAAGCTCCGCCAGAGCTTCAGCGTATCGCTTATATATCTTTTCTTTTATGTTCCTGTGCTCGTCAAGATGAAGAAGCTGACCGCGCCCTATTCCTGCCACAATGTTAGACATCCTGTAGTTGTAGCCGATTTCCTCATGCTGATACCACGGGACAGGCTCTCTCGACTGCGTACTCCAGAATCTTGCCTTTGCCACAGCGCTCTCATCATCAGATAAAAGCATTCCGCCGCCGGACGATGTGATTATTTTGTTTCCGTTAAAGCTGAGAATGCCGCAGTCACCGAATACTCCCGTCTGCTTTCCTTTATAGGTTGACGAAAAGGATTCTGCTGCGTCCTCAATAAAAAACTTTCCGTATTTGTCGCATAAACCGCGGATTTCATCTAACTTCGCGGGCGTTCCGTAAAGATTTGCAGAGATAACCGCCTTTACTTTGTCTCCGTATTTTTTCAGACCCAGTTCAAGAGCGTCGGGATCCATATTCCACGTTTCGTTTTCGGAATCAATAAAAACCTGAGTACCGTTTTCATAAGAAACAGGATTAACCGTTGCGGAGAAAGTCAGGTTTGAGCAGAGGACAATGTCACCCTCCTTTATGCCTGCAAGCTTGACGGCAAGGTGAAGCGCGGCAGTGCCTGAGCTTAATGCCGCCGCAGATTTGCAGCCAACATAAGCCGCTGTTTCTTTTTCAAATTCGTCAACATTTTTTCCGAGAGGAGCAATCCAGTTGGTGTCGAATGCTTCTTTTATAAATTCCTGTTCTTCTCCGTGCATGGTCGGAGAGGAAAGCCAGATTTTTTCCTTCATATTCTTTCCGATACCTCACAAAATGAAATAGACGCCGGATATATGAGCGTATATACAATTCAGTTATAATACTAAAATAAAATATTTTAAATTAGTATTTATAATATAAGGAATTGCAAACTAAGATGTATTTTACAATGATACGGACCATTTGTCAATAATACAAACAGATGTTATAATTATTTAACAAAAATGTAAGATTTTGCGGCAGTAATGAATATTACGTAAATATATTGAAAAAAAGGTTAAAAAAGATTGAAAAAGGATGAAGAACAGTCATTGTCCGTCATTAACCGTATTCGGAAAAATCAAAGGGTCTGTTTCAAATGAAAATGATACAGACCCTTTATGGTGGAGTATAGGGGACTTGAACCCCTGACCCCCACACTGCCAGTGTGGTGCGCTCCCAGCTGCGCTAATACCCCTTGATTTATTTGCCGCTGTTATTTTAGCAGGTATTGTGCGGAAAATCAAGAGGAAATATTATCTTTTGTTCACCCTTTATGAAAAGACGCCGTTATTCAGGGCGATAAAAATGAAATTTGCGTTTGTCAGGAGCAATGGATAACGGAAGTTTTCTAAAAATACCTGCGTCGGTTTTCAATAGAACGAAACGGATTGCACAGATAAAAAAACGACTGAATTTTGTGCAAAATGTTCAACAGCTTAAAAAGGCGGATACCGGCTGATAAAAATGATATTGCCATAAACTTTTTTATCAACTATAATATATATAGTTTTAAGCGGTAGATATGATTCGGAAAGTACATTTTAAAGAAACATTCCGGATAACCTAAACGTACCGCAAGGGGTAAAATTATGGTCAATCTGAAAGAAAAAGCAGGGCAGATCATTTCTGTTGCCAAAAAGTATTGGGACACGCCCGCCAAAGGAAATTATGTTCCGTATAAAGAAGTTGCGACACTCGGCGCGGCAGGTTTCGGCGTGCACTGGACAAGTACACTTCCCACAGCCATAGGTCTTGACGCGGCAAATTTTCTTGTGGGAGCGAGCATCGGTTTGAAGCCGCTTGATTTATCGATAATGCTTATAGTGGCAAACATTATCGGTATCCCGATAGCGTTTTTCCGCGGCTGGTATTTTGACAATCATCATATGAAAGGCGGAAAATTCATTCCTTTTATGCTCCGCTATTCGTTCCCGATGGTTGCCATCGGTGCAGTATTTGTTTGGCTTCCGTTTGAAAAATGGGATTATATAACAAAGGCTGTTGTTGTTGAATTGTGCTATATTGCCGTTCAATATTTTGTGAATTTCTATAATGAAGCTTTCCAGTATCTGCAGCAGATTATCACTCCGAATGCCCAGGAGAGAGCAACCGTTATGAGTATATCGCAGATAATATATTCTCTTGCGCCCACGCTCTCCGGTTTCCTCATTCCCACGATTGCAGGGCTTACATACGGTTTGAATAATATTAAAACTTACCGTATAATTTATCCGCTTTTTTCGGCAGTCGGTCTTGTCATTAATACCATCTTCTTCAGAAAGATAAAGGAGCGCCTTATCGTTCCCAAAAAGAAAATGGAATATGTCAGCATAATCGACGCAATACGCGAGGTTGCGAAAAACAAATATTTCTGGATTATCAACAGCGCGAGTTGGATTGGTTTCCTTGAGTCTGCCTACGGCATTATTCTCGGCTGGTCCTTTGTTTATTCCTATAACGGCGAGAAGGCGGCTCAGCTCGGAATAGCGAATACCGTTATCGGAAATGCGGCTCTCTGGTCAATGCTCCTTGCACCTATTGCGATAAAAAAACTCGGCAAAAGAAATCTGCTGATTATAAATAACGTTATGAACGTGATTCTGTTTACGATATTGCTTTTCTGTTTCAGAAATCTGTTTGCCCTTTGTGTCATACTGTTTTTTAACGGCTTTTTTAATACTTTCGGTAATATTTATTTTCCGAATATCAATGCCGATATGCGCGATTATCACCAGTGGAAAACAGGCGTAAGGATAGACGGTCTTTTTGCTCCGCTCGGTCTTATTGGAACGGTTCTCGGATTTTTTACGGGACTTGTTATTCCGTCTATTTACGAAAAAATGGGCGTCCATGAAAATTACGACGTTTTATACGATGATAACCTGAGGAACAATTTGTTCAGAGTTCTTCTTATCTGCGCAATTTTCGGCGCAATACTGAATCTGATA
>CANPXD010000096.1 GCA_947585615.1 uncultured Clostridia bacterium | reverse complement strand
GAGGATATTATGTAGATACAGTCGGTCGAAATAAGAAAGTGATAGAAAAGTACATACAAAATCAGATTGGATTATACTCATTGATGTAACTGATTGCAGATTTTCATTACTGATTTCTCCGATTAAATTATTCTCAATGTAATCAATACCTTGTTGCAAACTGTGAACCTGATTCATCACTCAACCTCCTTTCAACATTATTTTAGTAAACGGGAATTAATATTTTTTGATAAATAGGAACTGTTTTTATCGGTTATATCTTTTTCTTGTACAAGTAGGGACTGTCCCTGTTTGTACATTGTTGTAATATTTATTGAAACTATAATTACCATTTGTATATTTATTATCCGTTTGTATTCAAAACTGCTTTTGTGTACAAAAAAGCACCCCCGATTCGGGAGTGCCATAGAAATTATCTCTTCGAAAGTTGCATACGGAACCGGGAGTTGCTTAGATGCTGGATTCTTGAATATTGGTGTTACTTGTGGGCTTATTATTCAGGCGTCTGAGCACTCTCTACACATTGTATTTCATTGCCAAATCATTAAGTTCGTCTATCAATTTCTGATTATTGATTCGTCGCGCCAAAGGCAAATAAATTTCAATTGTCTCTTTTACTTTTTTTGCTTTTTTGCTATCATCAATAAATTCTATCGTTCGCATATTATGAAGTCTTTCCGCAAGTTTTATAACAATTGTTTCATCGTTTTTCTTCTCTTCAAGTATCTTCACGATATTCCATACATTTGCAGGTAACTCTTTTTCAAGATTAATGTTATTACCTTTCGTTTTTACATCACAAAATAGTCCTGCTAAAACAGTATCTCTTTCTGCTCCCAATTCTGCCAACAATATTGCAACATTTAATGGATGAGTAACATATTCTTCACCAGAATATCTTCTTTTACCTTCATATGCCTTACATGCTATCAAATAAACATCATTTAAAATCTTGTCATCAATCCCAATAGCATTTTGAGCTACTGTATCTTTTAGCAATTCAAACAGTTTTTCTTTGCCTGCACCTACTTCGGTGGATTTTAAAAAAATTTGATTCATATAACTACCTCCTAAACAATCAAGTTGTGTTTTCATTGTTCTAAGAAGCGATGGCGGAAAACCAAGTTCCCTATTAAATGACTTAGAAAATGCACTATGAGATTTCCACCCATATTTCATAGCTACATCTATAAGACGCATACCTGAAATAATATCATCACATGACTTGATAAGACGACGTCTGCATATATACTCCATAACAGTCTGATTTGTATAAGACTTGAATACACGAATAAAATAATATTCCGAATATCCGGCTACATCCGCCAACTGTTTTATAGTCAAGTCATCTTCTAAGTGCAATTCAATATATTTAATAATCTGATCCATAACCATCACCTTCCATTTCCACGTGGTAGTTATAGTATAAAATATATTCTGATTATCCGCTGTTCCTAAATTGCTGAATTTATGTATGCTACAGCCAAGTCATACGATTTTCAAATACTACTTTATGCACTCCCTCTTCTATTAATGCCTTTAGGCAGTTTTGCTCGTAAGAGGAAAACAAAGAACCACCCGTTTTACGGGTGGTTATGATTGTTTAAAGAAGTCCGTCCCAAGTGTCAACCTCTTTGGCTTTCATTTCCTCCTCATCAAACCAGTGCTGCGTTACAGACTTGCTCTCTGTGAAGAAGCGGTAAGCGTCCTTGCCGAGACAGTGGAGGTCACCAAAAAAGCTCTGCTTGTGTCCGCTGAACGGAACAAAGCCTACGGGTACGGGAATGCCTACGTTTATACCAACCTGTCCGCCGTCAGTGTAACGTGCGAATTGGCGTGCATAGTATCCGCTTTGTGTATAAATTACCGAGCCGTTGGCATACGGATTTGCATTCATTATTGCAAGCCCCTCATTGAAATCTTTGCATCTCTTTATGCAGAGAACGGGTCCGAACACTTCGTCGCTTCCGATTGTCATATCCTCAGTAACATGGTCAAAAATTGTAGGACCTACAAAGTAACCGTTTTCATAACCCTCGGGAACCTTCGGGTTGCGTCCGTCAAGAACGAGCGATGCGCCCTCGTCGATGCCCTTCTGAATGTCTGCAAGAACTTCCTTGTAGTGTTTTTCGTAAGTAATCGGGCCGAGACGCGTGTTTTTGTCCCAGGCAGGACCACAGTTGACATTCATTGCCTGCTTTTTAAGCTCTGCAACAAATTTGTCCGCTATGGATTCCTGAACAACGCAGCAGGAGAGCGCCATACATCTCTGACCTGCACAGCCGTAAGCGGAGTTGATAACGCCTGCAACCGTTCTCTCAAGTGCGCAGTCTTCAAGAACAAGCGCATGGTTTTTTGCCTGACAGAGAGCCTGACATCTTTTTCCGGCAGAAGCGGCTTTTTCGTATATTTTAAGACCTACAGGCGTTGAGCCGACAAAAGTTATCCCCTTTACATCAGGATGCTCAAGAATTGTGTTTATTTCATTTCTTGAGCAGGTAACGATATTAATTACACCATCGGGTATGCCTGCTTCCTTGTAAAGTGCGCCGATTCGCATAGCTGTTCTCGGAGTGAGTGACGCCGCCTTGAGTACCATTGTATTTCCGCAGGCAACGCAAACAGGGGCCATCCACCCGAACGGGATCATTGCAGGAAAGTTTACGGGAACAATACCTGCAAATACACCGAGCGGCTCACGGTATTTTACCGTATCAAAGCCTGTTGAAGCGTCCATAAGGCTTTCGCCCATCATAAGAGACGGAGCCTGAATAGCAAGTTCTGTTCCCTCCTGAGCCTTGCCGACGTCTCCCTCTGCCTCAGACCAAGTCTTGCCGTTTTCCTCGCACACAAGCATTGTAAGCTCGTCACTGTGCTTTATAAGAAGCTCACGTACCTTATAAAGTATCTGTGCTCTTTTTCTTGCGGGCGTGTTTCTCCATGCAGGATAAGCAGCCTTAGCCGCCTCGATTGCCTCAAGCACCTCATCGTTTGTGCAGCAGGGAGCCTGACCTGTTATTTCACCTGTTGACGGATTGTGCAGATCATACCAGACCTCTGCCTTTGAGTCTTTAAATTCGCCGTTTACAAAATATTTCAGTTTTTCCATATGTGTACCTCGCTTATCAAAATAATACATTTCCTATTTTAGCATTATGCCTCGGTAAATTCAATAGTAATATTTATAAATAATTCACCTAAATTCAAATGAAAACATAAAATAACCAGAGGTGTAATTATGACGCTTGCAGATATGAAAGAAAATGATTGCGGAATCATTTTATATATAGACGGTGACTGTCGAATAAAGCGACGACTTTTTGATATGGGATTTGTAAAAGGAAATGAAATCAGTTGTATTCGCAGAAATCCAATGGGTTCGCCCATAGCGTTTAATATTGAGGGTTCAGTTATCGCGATAAGAAAGCCGGATGCGGAAAAGGTTGGTGTGGTATTATGAAAACGGTGAGAAAAATTGCCCTTGCAGGCAATCCGAATGTCGGAAAAAGTACAGTATTTAATGAACTTACCGGGAGCAGTCAGCATACAGGTAACTGGACAGGGAAAACAGTGGAACTCGCCTGTGATACATTTTACTATAAATTCAATGATTATGAATTATACGATCTTCCAGGAACATACAGCCTTGTCGCTTCATCCAAGGAAGAGGAGGTGTCAAGGGATTTTATAGAATCCCTTGACTACGATTGCCTTGTGTGTGTGATAGACGCAACAAACCTTGAACGAAATCTAAATCTTGTTTTGCAGATTGCAGAGGTTACAGACAAAATTGTGGTCTTGCTCAATCTATGTGATGAAGCAAAAAAACGCAACATCAGCATAGACCGCGAATCGCTTTCGGAACAGCTTGGACTTCCCGTTGTCGAAGCGACAGCAAGGAGTGGGAGGGGTATCAATGAATTGCTGGAAAATATACATCTTATTGTTACAGGCGCAATGACTCCTGAACCGAAAAGGATTACATATTCGGATCCAATAGAACAGGCGCTGCGTTTACTTATAAATGTCGGAATTCCGCGCTACAGGGCAATCAGAATTCTTGAATCTCAGGAGGAACCGGAAAGTTTAAAACGGAAAAACGCATATATAAGAGCTGTAAATATACTTGAACGCTATAATCTTGACGGAGATAATTTTACGGAAAGTCTGACATTGTCGGTATTTCAGCACTCCCGTAAAATTTCTGCATCAATAGTTAAACAGCTTCCGTCAAAGACTGAAAAAAGAGAAAAAATACTCGACAGAATTCTTATGGGGAAATTTACCTCAGTGCTGTCTATGCTTGTCATATTCGGAGTGGTTTTATGGATAACAATTGCAGGCTCTAATTATCCGTCCGACTTTTTAAGAAATGCGTTTGACCATTTTGAGATATGGTTAGCAGAAGCAATGGAATCAATTGGAATAACAAAGTGGCTTATCAGCCTTTTGGTAAACGGTATTTTAAGAGTTCTTTTGTGGGTAGTAGCCGTTATGCTGCCGCCTATGGCAATATTTTTTCCTCTTTTCGCAATTCTTGAAGATTTCGGATTGCTGCCGCGCATAGCGTTCAATCTTGATCCATACTTTAAATCCTGCGGTGCGTGCGGAAAACAGGCACTGACCACGTGTATGGGATACGGCTGCAATGCGGTCGGCGTAACGGGCGCAAGAATAATTGATTCTCCGCGTGAGCGCCTTATTGCAATAATGACAAACTCCCTTTCTCCCTGTAATGGCAGATTCCCTCCGCCAACACTATGGCAACTCCTATGGCTGAAAAGAATAAAAGCTTCGTCAATGTGACCATAAATCCGGAAATCGATTTGTATAATCCGACCAAAATCAAAAATTTCAGAAAAAGGCACAATTTAACGAGAGTTGAGCTCTCACAACTAACTGGTATCTCAATAAATGCCCTCCAACTTTGGGAACTCGGACAAGCTTTTTTCAAACGGTTTTCTGAAGGCTGCAACAACAAAATCAAAGTACTTAAAAGAAACGCTTACGGTTACAGAAGCTTTGAACGTTTCAGAAAAAGAATATATGTTCGCCGCTTAATCAAACAAAACCGAACAGTTGAATTCAACTGTTCGGTTCCTTATCTAGACTTTTATTTGCTCTACTCCAATATTTGACATTGAGCCTTAGCTTTTTTATATACTTTCGTGCGCGCGTTTTTTGTAACGCTCTACAGTTAGATAAACCGCCGCCGCAAGCATCAGCAACGCTCCGCCAACATAATACGGCGTTGTGCCCGTTCCGCCGAGTTCGGGCAATTCAATAAACATTTCGTTTACAAAGTCCGCATGAGCCGTGTTCCCCGCTGCAACACTG
>CANPXD010000095.1 GCA_947585615.1 uncultured Clostridia bacterium | reverse complement strand
CACAATAAATATGATATATTGATTATAAGATAAATCGGAGGGGTAAATTTATGAAGATCTTGTTGACTGTCTTAATAATCACAGCAGGTTTCGTCCTTATAACAATGATACGCGCGGCATTTTTCAAAAGCGATAAAACTGCGCCGGAAAATTTTGCGGAAGAACTTGTTCACAGCAAGCGCGCACAGGAAAATCTTTCAAAAGCCATTGCAATCAAAACAATATCCCACGAGGATGACAATCTTACAGACTGGAACGAATTTCAAAAATTCCATAATTTTTTGAGAGAGGCATTTCCGCTGGTACATAAAAACCTTGCTTTGGAGAAAGTATCAAAAGCGAGTCTGCTGTTTTACTGGAAAGGCTCTGACGAAAGTCTTGACCCTATCGCCTTTCTTGCTCATCAGGACGTTGTGCCGGTAGCAGAGGGAACGGAAAACGATTGGACGCATCCTGCCTTCAGCGGATATAATGACGGTGAATTTATTTGGGGCAGAGGCTCGCTTGATATGAAAAATCATCTTATATGCCTTATGGAAAGCGTGGAAACGCTGCTCGAAGAGGGATTTACGCCAAAAAGAAGCATTTATCTTTGCTTCGGACACAATGAAGAAGTGGTTGCAGGAAGCAACAACGGCGCGCAAGACCTTGCAGCCGCGCTTGCTGAAAAGGGCGTTCACCTTGACAGCATTATTGACGAGGGCGGCGCAATGCTGACGGCTAAGGTTAAAGGCATTATCGACGCAAATCTTACGGGAATAGGCGTCGCCGAAAAAGGCTATGCTGATTTCAAGGTGACGGTGAAAACTAAGGGCGGTCATTCTTCTCAACCGCCAAAACATACAGCTATCGGCATACTCTCGAAAAAGGTTCTTGCTCTTGAAAATCATCAATTCAGAGCAAAAATCATGCCGTTTGTCAGCAACCTCTTTACTGCCATAGGAAAGCATACCTCTTATGCAGGCAGGCTCGTGTTCTGCAATCTGTGGCTGCTCAAACCGTTGCTTCTCAAAATAATGACAAAAATACCGCCTGCCGCCTCACTTGTGAGAACAACGACAGCCGTCACTATGTCAAACGGCTCTCCCGCAGCAAATGTGCTGCCTGAAAAAGCAAGCGTAACGGTGAATTTCAGAATTATGCCGGGTGAGAGCATTGCACAGGTAAAGCGTCACCTTGAAAAATATGCAGGCGGAAAAAACGTTGATATTGAATTTATAAAAGGCAAAGAGCCGAGCCTCATTTCTCCGACCGATACAAGAGCCTTTGAAACCATCAGACGACTGTCGGTTGCGATAGACAATAAGAATATTGTTGCGCCTTATCTTGTTATGGGCGGAACCGATGCGTACAACTATGAAAATGTCTGCGAAAACATTTACCGTTTCGCACCTTTCACCGTAAGCACAAGTCTGCTGCTTACAACACATTCCACAAACGAACGCATACCGATTGCCCAGCTTACGCAGGGCATAACGTTTTTCAAGCGTTATATTAGAATTATGAGCGGAGAATAGATTTATGGATTTTAAAGAAGACAACTTTATGATAGGCATTGCTCTTTTTGTGGCGGCTTTTGTTATTGCACAGGCAGTATTTTTTCTTTTAAGAGCAGTCAAAAGAGCTAAAAAACTCGGCATAGAAAACTCGATCATCAAAAACACAGCTGTTTCGTCTGCGCTGTTTACAATTGCTCCCGCTGTTGCAATTGTCGCAACCGTTTTAACGCTTTCGGCAGGTCTGGGCTATGTTCTGCCGTGGCTCAGGCTTACGGTAATCGGCAACATTTCCTACGAGGTCACCGCCGCAACAAACGCCACCGAAGCTTACGGTCTTATCGGTGGCATCGCAAACGAAATAAAAGACCCCGAAATATTCGGAACGGTCGCGTGGGTAATGACTCTCGGTTCAATAATGCCGCTTATTCTGACTCCCATATTTTTGAAAAAAATTCAGAAAAAAGTAGGCAGCGCTGTCTCCAAAAACAGCGCATGGTCGTCAATTATGAGCGCGGCGGCATTTATCGGTCTGATTGCTGCATTTGTCGCAAGAGCCATAGCCGGAAAAGGAGATAAGTCGGTATACGGCGACGGCGCAGGCGTGCTCTCGGTTGCGGCGCTCATTTTTTCAATTATCATTATGCTCATTCTGCAAAAAATCGCAAACACTAAAAATCTGAAATGGCTGGACAGCTTTGCCATGCCTTTTTCAATGATAGGTGCAATGGTTCTTGTTATGCTGTTGGCACAGGTGCTGCCCGAAAGTGCCGCATTTTTTGAATGGAGGGGATAATATGAACTCAGATTACATAAACAAAACTCATCGATACGGAAAAATGTGGATGGTGGTAACGCTGCTTATCTTTCTTGCGGTTCCTGCCCTGATATGCTATCATCTGGGCGTATCGCCAAGGCTTGAAATGATCGGAAAGGGTCTTGCAACAGTGGCGCTTGTCTTTTATCCCACTGCCGTGCTTGAGGTACTCACATACTCTCCGCTGCTCGGAACGGGCGGAACATATCTCGGTTTTGTAACAGGCAACATTACCAATCTTAAACTGCCTGTTGCCCTGAACGCAATGGAAAGCGCAAAGGCAGAACCTAACACGGAAGAGGGAGAGGTCATCTCAACAATTTCAATCGCCGTTTCGTCCATAGTGACAACAGTTATAATTTCTGTATGTGTTCTGGCGTTTTTCCCTGTTCTGCACAATATAACAGATTCAAATTCACCGTTTGCTCCTGCCTTTCAGCAGGTAACTCCGGCTCTGTTTGGCGCACTGTGCGCCTCATACCTTGCGAAGCATTGGAAAATATCCATTCTTCCTATTGCCGTCCTCACGATACTTCTTCTTTTTAACGGGACTATGGGAACGGGCGTTCTTATACCTATCGGCGTTGTCGTTTCGCTCTTAGGGGCGCACCTTATGTTCAAAAAAGGTATAATCAAATAACTATTCTAAAACTGTCCGCGCGCACAAAAACCGGTCAAAGGAGGTAAGCATTGTATGGCAAAAGAACCTGTACTGGAAACCGAAAGACTGATATTAAGACCTATCGTTCTTGAAGACGCTGAAGTATGCTTTGAATGGAACAGCGACGAAAGGGTGACCCGTTTTATGTCTTACCCCACACTGACAGATATAAGTCAGACGATAGACTGGATAAAATCCACTCTCTTTGATGAGCGCGAGTGGAACTGGGCATTTGTTTTAAAAGATGAAAATAAAGTGTTCGGAACAGGCAGTATCGGTCCTGACGCATTAATGAGCGGCTATTGGGGAATTGGCTATAATCTGCACTTTGATTATTGGCACAAAGGCTACTGTACGGAAGCGATGAAGAAGATCATAGCTTTCGCTCACAATGAACTCGGCGTTAATAAAATATGTGCGAATCATGCTGTAGATAATCCACGTTCGGGAAAAGTAATGGAAAAATGCGGTCTGAAGTTTCATCACTATGGAGAATATACAAAAATTGACGGCAGTCAGACCTTTATGGCAAAATATTATACGCTGGAATTCTGACTGCCTGTTTTTGAACATTTGGAACGCTTTACCCAAAAAAATAAAAGTCGCCAAAGGCGGCTTTTATTTATTTCAGCTTTATATTATCGAATGCGGCAATAGATCCTCTGTTCTGCGTAATAAGCAATACTGTCTGCAAAATCAAAAAAACAACAGCTATAATTCTGATTACCGATATAAGCAGATACAATCCGTTTACTATGCTTTTAAATGCTCCCATTACCTTAATATCATTTTTAATATTCATTAAACCTATACCTCCAGCGATACTGCGTGCGCAATTCCGGGAATGGGATTGCCCTGCTTGTTTGAAGTCGGAGACATAAGCGCACCCGTGGCAACAAACAAAACCTTATTCAATCTGCCTTTTTTCATATTTTTAATAATATGAGAGCACAGCACAGAACCGCTGCAGCCACAGCCGGAGCCGCCGCTGTTGACATCCTGCTCCTTGAGATTGTAAATCATCAGTCCGCAGTCATTGTGTTTTCCTCTGATGTCAATTCCATGTTCATCCTCCATAAGCTCATATAAAAGCTGTGAGCCTGTAAAGCCGAGGTCGCCTGTCAGAATTAAATCATAATCAGCAGGTCTCGTTTTAGCATCACGCAGAAATTCATATATGGTCTTTTCCGCGGCCGGTGCCATTGTCAAGGGTAGACTATAAAATTTTAATTTATTTTAGCAATAAGTCCACAACTATAGATTTTTCTGACTTTATATTCATAATATTATATTCTCTTATCGTTATTATCATTTAATCAAGGGCAGCACCCGAACATCAACATTCATAAGGACGAAGCCCGATTCAGCGCAAGATTATAACTCACGCTGAAAGAAAAAAATGTATCCCGCCATCTATAGAGGCGGGACATCTTTTCAAATGTTATGGAATTCATTGACAATCTCTTCAATTAATTTCTGTCCGTTCAAAATAAAACTAATCATAAATTCTTCATTCACAGCAACAGGGGTTTTGCTGATGCAATCCATTATTATTTCCTTTGTTATAACAGGAATATCAAGTGTTCTAAGTAATTCTTTCGCCTTATTATTCTTTTTGAGAAATTCAAAGAAAAATTTGAGAAGTCCGTCATTTTCCCTGCTCACATCACTCGGATAACCGTTTGCAATAAGTGCAATATTATTATCATAATTTGGTGCAAGAGAGATAATCTCACCAGTTTCTATACTCCTCAACAATCCATAATTGTTGGTATGCCTATCCATATTATAGCAAACAGAATCAAGATAAAGCATTTTGAGATAATTAACTGCGATGTCCTTTGATAATGTTATGAGATAATCAAAATTATCACTGTAGTCCTCATTATCGCCCATAACGGAGCAAATCGGTTCAAAGTTCACTTTACTGTCCGTAAAATCTTTTGTCTTAACATAGCCGTCTTCATATTCATAATGTGCCATATTGAAGCCAAGAGCCTTACCTAAATGATAAATAAAGAGTTCAGAAAAAATCTGATGATCATTACCACTTTTATACATCCACCACTTGCCGCCAATCAGACGCCAACATTTTTCAAAGCTGCCGATATTGGTAAGCTCAGGAGTACGTGAAGGCGCTTTGTTAAAGCTGTCAGGATCTCCCTTAAGAGCAAGCTTATCAAAAACATTTTCGTTAAATTTAACTTCATCCCAAGTTAAATTTTCATCATTAGATTTAAACCAATAATTGTCCGTAATTGTAACAGCATTTACAGAAAGCGATGTATTTGCATCATCACGATTTGAAAGACGCAAAACCTTTTTCAAAAGCCGGGAGTTTGCTCTGTGGGAGTCAATCGCTCTGCCCTCAAGCCAAGAGGTAAAATCTTTGCCGTTAATAAAATGCAGCGGTG
>CANPXD010000094.1 GCA_947585615.1 uncultured Clostridia bacterium | reverse complement strand
GTATAGTAGCAAAGGCCGTAGCCTGTAGCTTCCGTTCTTGCAAGAGAGCCGCCGTATGTAAGACCTTTACCTGTGAGGACACCTACGTTTTCGTTTCTGATTCTCTTGTACTGTCCGAAAAGGAATCCAATTTCACGTCCGCCGACGCCGATGTCTCCGGCAGGTACGTCTGTATCCGCGCCGATGTGCTTGCAAAGCTCCGTCATGAAGCTCTGGCAGAAGCGCATAACCTCCATATCGCTCTTTCCCTTGGGATCAAAGTCAGATCCGCCTTTTCCTCCGCCGATGGGAAGACCTGTAAGGCTGTTTTTGAAAATCTGCTCAAAGCCGAGAAATTTGATAATTCCCTCGTATACTGACGGATGAAAGCGAAGACCTCCCTTATAAGGACCGATTGCACTGTTGAACTGAATTCTGTAGCCTCTGTTGATTTGAACTTTGCCGTTGTCATCGACCCACGGAACTCTGAATTTAATAATTCTCTCAGGTTCAACGATACTCTCAAATATACCTCTTTCAATATATTCGGGGTGGGCTTCCGCAACGCCCTCAAGAGACTCGAGAACCTCCTCGACTGCCTGATGAAATTCAGGCTCATTCGGATTGCGCTTAATGACTCGTTCCATAAGTCCGGCAAGATATTCGTTTTTAATACTCATTTCTGCTTAACCTCTCTTTAAATTTTATTTACGACTAAATATTTTAGCACGCTAAAGTTTTGTTTACAATTACCAAAATTGCAGAAATATTTTTGTGCATTTGGAAAATTTATATATAAATTTGATATAAAAATGGCATATTTTAAGTAAGCAGCCATTCACCCTTTAGACAAAATCTGCTCACACAAATGATTTTTAACCTAAAAATTTACAGTGTGTTATTGAAAGATATTTCAAATAGTAGTATAATAAATACATATTTTATGAAAAGGAGTTTATGTTATGAAGCTTACAAGCGGCGCGTCAAAAGCAACCCGGAAGTATATGCTTGACGGTATCAGATATGTTTGCGAAAATTTTAAGGAGCGCGCACCGGGTACGCACAGCGAGCGCAAGGCGCAGAAGTATCTTAAATCAGAACTGGAAAAATGGGCGGACAAGGTTGAAATGGAGGACTTTTCTGTACATCCTCAAGCCTTTATGGGATGGATTCCTTTTGCCGGAGTTTTTGGTATTATTTCGGTTATTTTTTATTGGCTCACTTTCAAGGGAGTTGTGAATAACAGTTCACTTGCGATTATAGCAACAATTATTATTCTGCTTTCCCTTGTGTGTTTCGTTGTTGAATTCCTTATGTACCGTGAATTTGTTGATCCCATTTTCCCGAAGAAAACTTCAAGAAACGTTATGGCACGCAGATCTCCGACCGGGGAGGTTAAAAGAAGAATCATTTTCGGCGGTCATACAGACGCCGCTAATGAGTGGACCTATTCTCTCCACGGCGGACTCAAGAGCCTTGCACCCGTTATGGGTGGCTCTATCGGCGGACTTATTGCGATTTCGATCTTTGATGTTATTTGGCTCATATATTCTCTTTTCGGCAGCGGTACATATCAGAGCAAATTCTGGCTTGTCGCCGGAATCATTCAGCTTATTCTTGTGCCATTTTTCTTTGCTATCTGCTTCTTTATTAACTGGCGTGTTATTGTTGACGGTGCGAATGACAATCTTACCGCCGATTTTATCGCTATGGGCGTTATAAAAGAAATGGCTGACAATGACATTCGTTTTGAAAATACGGAAGTCTGCGCGCTTCTTGCAGGCTCTGAGGAGGCGGGACTGAGAGGTTCATACGCATATGCAAAGGCGCATAAGGATGAACTTTCCGAGGTTGAAACCATATTTATTGCTATGGATACTATGCGTGAGGTTGAGCAGCTTCAAATTTACACCCAGGGCTGCACGGGAACGCAGAAAAATTCAAATGCCGTAGCGGAGGTTATCTATGAAGCAGGTGTGAACTGCGGAATAGAAATGAAAGAAACGGATATATATCCCGGTGCTATTGACGCCGAGGCATTTAGCCGCTGCGGACTTCTTGCTTCCGGTTTCTGCGGTGTAAATCACGACCCTAAAACATATTATCACACACGTCTTGATACGCCTGACAATATGAGCGAGGAATGTATCAATCTTTCTCTTGATATTTGTATTGAGGCGGCAAAACTGTATGATGAAAAGGGCGGACTCGATGCTTTCCGCGCGGAAGGCGCTAAGCGCTTCAAAAAGGGTCATAATAATTAATAATTAATTTAGCCGCGGTTTGTGCCGCGGCTTTTAATAATAATTTGTCAAGGAAATAGATTATGAATTTAAAAGATTTGCATATTCATATTGAGCGCGGACCGTATACTGTTGAATGGATAGAAGCGTTCGTTAAAACCGCCGTCAGCAGAAATATTGATGAAATCAATCTTCTTGAGCACAGTATAAGATTCAGGGAATTTCACAAAACCTTTAAGGAGGCTCGGGAGTTCAGCCTGTATCAGAAACGGTGGTTTGACGGCAAGGAAAAAAGCGCGCATACTATTGATGAGTTTAAGGCACTTGCTTCAGAAATTAAGAGCAGGGAATATCCCGTGAAAATAAATTTCGGAATAGAAGTTTGCTGGTTTGAACAGCATCAGTCCGAAATAGCCGAGCTTCTTTCAGATAACTTTTTTGATTACGTTATCGGTTCCGTTCACTGGATTGACAACTGGACTTTCAATCAGCGCAAGTATCAGTGGCTCGGCAAAAATGTCAATGATATTTATAAAAGGTATTTTGAAATGGAAAATACTTTGATGGAGAGTGGAATTTTCGATATTATTGCCCATCCCGATCTTATTCGGTGTCATTCCATTTTTCCTGACTATGATTTGACGGATACTTACAGAGATTTCTGCAAAACAGCGAACAAAAACGGAGTATCGGTTGAAATGAATACTGCAAGAGGGGAAAAATTGGGAATGAACGAAGAATTTTTCAGAATCGCCGTTGAGGAGAAGGTTGACTTTACAACAGGCTCGGATGCACATTGTCCGCAGGATGTTGGAAAAGGAATCAAAGAGGTAACCGAGCTTATAAGCCATAAGTAAAGTTTTGCGGATCTTCAAACAGCGGTATCAGCGGAGGAGAAAATGTAAATAAAAAAAATAGAATTGAAATGACGATAAAAAGAATTATTGATAAGATTTCACCTGCCTTTGATCCTGTTTTTTGGTTATTAAGCGAAATATAGCTGACTGCAAATGCTGTTGCAGTTCCTACGAAAAATGACAAAACGTCAAAAAAGGTGCTGACATTTCCGGTCGCTCCACTGTAAGTATAGAAAAATGCGACTATAAAGAGCATACCCGCTAAGACACCTTTTATTTTTGATGCAAAATAGGCGGGGCGTTTTTCCGCGGTGAAGTATTCGGCTGTGCTCCAGAGAAAATAGGGAAAAAACAAAAGCTTCAAATGTTCCCAGACACTTTCGTTTACAGGAAAAAACAGTCCTACAATCGGAGATCTGCCAAGCCATTCAAAGACGAAATGTCCTATTGTTCCCAGTATGCTTACAAATATAAATCCCGTTATTTCATTTCTGAACAGTTTTTTGTTCATAAGTATCACCTATATCAATTTATGAAATTAAAGAGAATTATATATGTAAAAATTTGTGTTGACATTTATATGTAATTTTGTTATAGTATTAGAGCACCGAACGGTGTGAAAAAACTTGACAGTGTGTGTTTAAGTTACAGTTTTGCAGAAGTACTCAAGCTGGTGACGAGGCGCCCCTGCTAAGGGCGTAGGGTGGGAAACTGCCGCGAGAGTTCGAATCTCTCCTTCTGCGCCAAATTTAAAGACCTTGATAGAATAAAACTATCAAGGCCTTTTTAATATTATGAGGAAATCGTGGCGAATGCCTGCTTTACCGTATTATCTGAAAAAGAGAATTTTGAACGGCTTGTAAAACAGGATAAGTCCCTTGCTCAAAAGGTAAGAGATTTTTTTGCCGACTTTATTGAAAAAATAAAAAATGCTCTCGCCGACATTTCAAGCAGAAATGCCGAGTACAGAGCATTAAAAGACGATATTACCGCTACAGGAAATGAATTTAAAAAGAATTCTGATGGTATTGTTGCCCAAGTAAGCAAGTTCTTTAATACATTGGGAAATAAGGTGACAACTAAGTGGTAGAAGCGGTTGTTGACAGCAGTTATCAAAAACTATGGGTAGTAAATGCTTAGATAAATAAAAAGGTACAGTTACACAAGTATCCAATGACAATGAAGTCCCTGAATTTTACGTCCAAGACGAGCTTGTTTCTCCTGTACATAATAACAGTATATTCAATTATAATGATGATGTCAATAGTGATTCTATGCAGGACAAGGAGAAAAATTCACTTAAAGAAGAAACAAAAAAGTATTCATATAATTATTTCATAAACAAACCTGATATGAAGATTACTATGATTGATGACAAGAAAATTATGCAACTAATAAAAACACAAGGGAAACAGTTAAAAAAGCTATCTCCTAATGGGAATGGCAAAAAATCCACAAAATGAACCGTTTATAGTTTCTTTTATTGTTAATAAATACACAAATGAAATAACTGCCATTGACGTGCTTTATTCAGTAAATGCAAAAAAAGAACCAGCCGGGAGCTTATCCCCGAAAGTTTCTACACTTTCTACTGGTTCTGAAATCAGTATATCCGATTTGCCTGATTTTGTCAATAAATATCATCTTGATGTTCTGCCGAAAATGAAAAGCTTAAAAAACGAGTTTAAAATTACAGACAGGCACATATTTAGGAGGAACGTATGAAGAACTGTACTTTTTGCAATCTCACAAAAAATGATGAAAAATATCTTTTACTTGAAACGGATTATTTCAAGCTGTATCTTGCTGATAAGCAGGATTATGTGGGAAGATGTATTGTTGTTTCAAAAAGGCATTGCCGAAGTCTTTCTCTGCTTAATGAAGATGAGTGGATTGATTTAAAGACTATCGTTGATTTAACGGAGAAAATGTGCAGATGTGTTCTCGGCGCAGATTTGTGCAACTGGAGCTGTCTTATGAATGACTTTTTTAAAAGTGATTTTCCCAATCCCCATCTTCATATTCATATCAGACCGAGACATAAAAAGCCTGTTGAACTTGGAAATACCTTTTTTTCAGATGATGAGTTCGGTCATCACTATAAGAATCACAATCATTTTCTTCTGTCTGAGGATGAAATGAAATTGCTGTTTGAATTATTTCAAAAATATATTGATAAAGAATTAAAATAACACTTGTAAAACGAAAAGGAAAGTGATATGATATACTCATTGATTACGGGCGCGTAGCTCAGTTGGGAGAGTGCTGCATTCGCATTGCAGAGGTCGAGGGTTCGACTCCCTTCGTGTCCACCATCCAATAGGTATACGAACACCATGACCAATGGTCGTTTTGCCGTATACCGCAACGTGTTCGCCCTCATAG
>CANPXD010000093.1 GCA_947585615.1 uncultured Clostridia bacterium | reverse complement strand
CCATAACAACAACACCCCTGTTCCCTTATATTATACAGGAAATTAGGGCGTTTGTATAGCTTTTTTGACAGGCTGAGGCAAACGGGAGAGCTTTTGCTCTCCCGTTTGCCTTTTCTTTCTTTGAATTATACGGCAAAGGTTGATTTTTCAGCATCAGTATGCTATATTTATTAATAGTTTGCCGCCGATATTAATTACCGGACAAATAGAATTGATGTAAATAAGTATGATAAACAGGAGATGTTTTTATGAGATCTGATTTAATCAAGGAAGGACCGTCAAGAGCGGCGCACCGTTCTCTTTTGCGCGCACTCGGTATAGACGAGCTTGAAATGAAAAGACCGTTTGTTGCGGTTGTCAATTCAAAAAGCGACTATATTCCCGGGCATATGCATCTCGACAAAATAGCCGAGCAGGTAAAGGCGGGAATAAGAAACGCGGGCGGCGTTCCGTTTGAGTTCAACACCATCGGCGTTTGTGACGGCATTGCAATGAACCACAAGGGAATGAAATACAGCCTTTGCTCACGCGAACTTATAGCCGATTCAATCGAGGTTATGCTTACGGCTCATCCGCTCGACGCAATCGTTTTTATTCCGAATTGTGATAAAATCGTTCCGGGTATGCTCCTTGCGGCGTGCAGGCTCAATCTTCCCTGCATCTTTATTTCGGGAGGTCCAATGCTGCCGGGAAAAAGCACGGAAACCGATACCGGCATCGGTCTTTCGGAGCTTTTTGAATATACGGGAAAATACAATATCGGCAAAATGAGCATTGAAAATCTTGAATCTTGCGCTTTTTCCGCCTGCCCGACGTGCGGTTCATGCAGTGGTATGTATACTGCCAATTCTATGAACTGTCTGACCGAAACAATCGGTATGTCGCTCCCCGGCTCGGGAACGATTCCCGCTGTTATGAGCGCAAGACTCCGCCTCGCAAAAATGGCGGGCGAGCGTGTAATGGAGTTGCTTAAAGACGACATAAAGCCGAGCGATATTATAACGGAAAAGGCTATTGAAAACGCGATGCGCACCGATATGGCAATCGGCTGTTCAACAAATACCATTCTTCACCTGACTGCGATTGCACACGCGGCAGGTCATGATATTGATCTTTCCATTCTGGACGCATACGGAAGAAAAACACCGCAGATATGCAAGCTGAATCCTGCATCATCGGTATTTATTACCGATCTTAACGAAGTCGGCGGAATTCAGGCTGTTATGAAAGAACTTGCGCGCGGAGGAATGATTAATACAGACGCTCTCACGGTCAGCGGAACTGTTGCCGAGAGAATCAAACGAGCGCCGGACGCAGACGGAGACATTATCCGAAAGCTTGAAAATCCGTTTTCTGCCGATGGCGGAATCGCGGTTCTCTGGGGAAATCTCGCAGAGGATGGTGCCGTTGTTAAGAAAGGCGCTGTTCTTCCGGAAATGATGCAGCATAAAGGTCCTGCCAAATGCTATGACAGCGAGGAGGATGCAATAGAAGCCATAAACGGCGGCAAGGTGGTTTCGGGAGACGTAGTTGTTATCCGATATGAAGGGCCAAAGGGCGGTCCGGGTATGCGGGAAATGCTTTCCCCGACCTCTGCGATCGTTGGAATGGGTCTCGGTAATTCAGTCGCTCTTCTCACTGACGGCAGATTCAGCGGCGCAACAAGAGGTGCGTCTATCGGTCATGTCAGCCCCGAAGCTGCTGTCGGCGGTACGATTGCTCTTGTTGAGGACGGTGACGAAATAGAAATAGATATTCCTGCAAGAGTTCTGCGCGTAAATGTTTCCGATGAGGTTCTTGCGGACAGGAAGGCAAAATGGAAGCCTCCCGTTCAGGAACTTACAGGTTACATCAAGAGATATGCTCAGCACGTTACGAGCGGTTCGCAGGGAGCTGTTTTTGAGGATTGAGCATATTTTGAAAGATTTCGCAAAGGCTAAGGAAAACCAACAGCAAAGGGAGAAAATCAATGAACAAGGATGTTGCAATTTCGGTTCAGAATGTATCCATGTCATTCAATCTCAACAAAGAAAAGGTTGATAATCTTAAAGAATATGTTATAAAAATGATTACGCGCAAGCTTGAATACAAAAAGTTTTATGCGCTTAAAAATATCAGCTTTGAAGTGAAAAAAGGTGAGCATCTTGCGATTCTCGGCTTTAACGGGGCAGGCAAAAGCACGCTCCTGAAAACGATTGTTGGGGTGTATAAACCGTCTGAGGGAAAGGTTGAAAAACAAGGCGTAATTGCGCCGCTTCTTGAGCTTGGAGCAGGCTTTGATCCGAATTACACCGGCAAGGAAAATATTTTTCTTTACGGTGCGATTCTCGGCTACTCAAGAGAATATCTCCAGACAAAATATGATGAAATCGTTGAATTTTCAGAGCTCGGAAATTTCATAAATGTGCCGCTGAAAAACTATTCTTCAGGTATGAAGGCCCGTCTCGGATTTTCAATCGCAACGGCGGTTGATCCTGATGTTTTGATTCTTGATGAGGTGCTTTCCGTCGGCGATGCAAAATTCAGAACAAAGAGTCTGAAAAAGGTTCAGTCGATGTTTGAAAGGGGCGTAACCGTTCTCTTTGTTTCACACAGCATTGATCAGGTCAAGGCAATCTGCGACAAGGCAATTTTGCTGAACAAGGGCGAAATTATCGCCAAGGGAGACGCGGAGGAGGTTTCTGCTATTTATGAGGAAATGACCGCCGGAAAAAAGGAATCAAGAACAAAGGCAATGAAAGAGGAAACAGAGCTTCTTAAAAAAACTGCCGCGGAAAAAAAGCAAGCGGAATAAATTTAAAATATGTATTTACAACAGTTGACATAACAAATGTATCGTATTATAATCTAAAAAACTGAATATATCTGTTTTTCGGTGTTGCCATAAGGCATTAAAGGGGAAGTTCGGTGAAAATCCGTCGCAACCGCCATTACCGTAATTTAGAGCCGCTGGTTTTAATAAGTCGGAATTCCTGCCGAAGAACAGGGTTATCGGGTGTTACCCGTACAGACACTTTTGGGCAGGGAAGAGTGCAGCCGTTTTAATGTAAGCGCTTTCAGATAAATGCGTTATCGAGCTGTCTGTCCTTGCATGATAAATTGTTGCACATTTTTGCTTTTTTAAGTGAAAATGTGCGTTTTCTTTTTAATAGGAGGTATTAAGCTGTGAGCAGCAGTTTTACAAGAGATGACTGTTTTAAACTGATTCAAAGCAAAGCACGTGAGCTGGAGCGTCTTCCGAAAAAGTCGGATTTTGATATTGAAACGGCTTCAATAATCAAATCGTATTTCGGACCGTGGCCCAGAGCGCTTGAAGCTGCCGGTGTCAAGAAATCCGATCCGGAGCGGCTTGAGAAAAAACGTGAAAAACGGCGGCACGCGAGGGAAAATCAGAAAAAATACAGAATCGAACATCCGAAACATAAGGAGGAATTAAAATGAAAAAGAGAATTTTATCAGTATTGCTTGCATTTGTAATTGCATCGGCAGTACTGCCTGTCGCTCCCATGGCTGCTGCGGCGGCGTGGAACGGGACAGAAAAGGCAGAACCCGTTGTTGCTGACGGCGTATATCAAATCGGCAACGGAGCTGAGCTTGCGTGGTTTGCCGATTATGTAAACGCGCTCGGCGCCGAGGATAAAGGGCTGGTCGATGTTGACGCGGTTCTGACAGATGATATTGACCTTGGCGGCAAGCCGTGGACGCCAATCGGTCTTATTACATATGTCGTTGACGCATATGCAGGTACGTTTGACGGGCAAAACCATACTGTTTCAGGATTGAATATAGACGCGTCTGCCTCGAATTACGGTCTGTTTGCGATTGTCAATACAGGCACTGTCAAAAACTTAAAGGTTGAGGGCGATGTAACCTCAAACAATGTTGTGGGAGGAATTATCGGTAAACTCCAGACAGGAAATGTTGAAAACTGTTCGATGCGCGGCTCTGTCACTTCAACGGGAGCAAGCACAAGAGGCTATGCCGGCGGGATTATAGGTACGGTCTCGTCAAACAATGCCGTTATAACCGGCTGTTGTAATACTGCGGATATTTCCGGCACATATGCAGGCGGCATCATCGGTTACAGCAGCAACACGGTTCATATAAGCAGCTGTTACAATACAGGCGACATTGCAGGCACAAGTCGCAGCGCAGGAATTGCAGGTCAACTGAGCAAAGGCTCAATCAGCTATTGCTATAATATCGGTGCATCAAAAAACGGTATCTGCGGCTTCAGCAATGCCGCAATCACAAATTGTTATTATCTGAATGATGAGGAGGAAGCATCCGGCGGAAGCGCTTCCGGCTATGAAAAAATAACAGACAAAACCGCGCTTCTGAACGGTCTTAATTCAGGGACGCAGGCGCTTTTCAGTGAGGATAAAGCAGGTGTCAACAACGGTTATCCCGTGCTTATATGGCAGCTTTCCTCCGAAGTGAAAGCGGTTCCCGTTGAAAAAGCGGAAATTACAGGGGAAGCCGTTACAGGTGAAGTCCTGACTGCAAGGGCTTTCGGAGAAAAGAATGAGTCTGCGACAAACGTTTCCTATCAATGGTCCGTTTCCGATGATAATGTAAGCTACACAGATATTGCCGAAGCAACGAAAAGCACGTTTGCTATTCCCGATACAAATGAATATTTCAATAAATATATAGGAATAACGGTAAGCGGAGAAAATGGCTCTGAAGCATTTTCGTCGATCGGTCCTGTTTTAAAGTCGGACGATCTTGTAAACAGGGAAAATACCGAAAAGGTGCAAGAGGCACTTGCTTCGCTATCACTTGAAACAACGGTTATCAAGGAAGCGACTGTTCTCAATCTTGTTTCGCAAATTGGGGAATGCTCCGTTGTCTGGGAAAGCTCAAACCCCGATGTAATACGTAATAACGGAGCGGTAACACTTCCTGAAAAAAATATTGTCAGTGTTACGCTGACCGCATATGTATCGTGCGGAAATGTTACCAAGAGCAGGCAGTTTTCTGTTGACGTTTGGGCAAAAAATGTCGACGCAGAAGTTTATCTCCAAAACGTGCTTGACGATATGAAATGGAATTTCAGATCACTTCAGCCTGTTTTCGGAAAGGATACAAATATAATAATAAAATTTAAGAATATTTTAAACAATATGGGATATGACGGTGTAACCGTCACGGTTAAATCCACGGAGGACGAGAGCCTTGTTTCACAAAGCGGAAAAATCACATATCCCGCTCTTGAACAGGGTAATTATGCAAACGGCAGGCAGGTTCGCGTTTCCTTCAATCTCACCGTTGATGATAAAACCGTCGTTTATCCAACCGAAAATATATATTCGCTTCTCATCCCCTGGGACACAAGCGTTGTCAGAACTTCTCTTGAAAAGTCGGCGGACTCGGTTCTTGCGGACGAGGTGATCCTCGGAGCAAACAACGGTTTTGATTCTGTTGCGGATGATTTGATTCTGCCCTCATGTATACGAGGAGACAAATACTCCTTTGCCTGGATTGAATGGAACTCGTCCGACACTGAGCATCTTGAAATTAGCAATGAAAACAGG
>CANPXD010000092.1 GCA_947585615.1 uncultured Clostridia bacterium | reverse complement strand
AACCTTGTGCCTGAACGGAATATCGTCAAGAAGTTTGATTCCGTTTTCAGCGTATCCTTTTTTTAATGGTTCAAGTGCTATTGCAACATTGTCGTTTTCATTGATTTTGTAAAGCTTATTCATCGGCGACTAACCTCTTTACCGCATTCTTTATTGACTGTTTTTCAAGAATGTCAAAATAATGCCGCACAGCGTTATACATTCCGTCAATTTCCGTTAAATCAACGTCCCAAAAATCCCTGTTTGACAAAACTTTTCCAACAACATCCTCCGATTTATACGCATCATAAAAGAAATCGGTTACAGCGCGTGAATCTCTGATTCTATATTTTATTCCGTTTCTCTCCGCATAAAAATCACCGTTTTCATCATACGCACCGTTGTAAAACACCAAAAGAGCCGCAAGGGAAAAAATAAGAACTTTCGGGAGCTTACCTGTCATTTCCTTATAATCAAGAACAGACGGCAGGCACCGGGTCTTATACTTTGAAACAGAATTCAGTGAAATATCAAGCAGTCTGTGGTCAATAAACGGATTATCAAATCTTTCAAAAACGGCGTCGGCAAACGCCTTGCTCTCATCATACGGCAGTTTTAAGGTTGGCAGAATTTCATTGAACAATCCTTTTTTTATATAGGCTGAAAAATACGGATTCCGCATCATATCTCGGACAATGTCAAAGCCGCAGAGATATGCCGCAGGAGCAGACATTGTATGCGCGCCGTTCAATATTTTAACTTTTCGCTCACGGTAGGCGGACAAATCGTTTGTCCAGACAACACTGCTGTCTGCAAGATGAACGGGAAAAATATTTTTCCATTCTTCTCTCCCCTCAATAATCCAACTATGATAAGGTTCGCAAGCGACAAGCAGATTATCCTCATAGCCGAGTTTTTTTGTGATACTTTCATATTCGTCTGACGGAAAACCTGTTACTATTCTGTCAACAAGTGTTGAACAGAATTTGCAGTCGTCAGTTAGATAATTTATGAAATCATCTCCAAGTTTCCAGTCGTCAGCATAACGGAGCACACAGTTCAAAAGAGCTTTACCGTTGTTTTCAATCAGCTCAACCGGCAAAATAAGAAGTCCGCTTCCTCTGCCGAGCGTTTTATATCGGTGATACAAAACAGCAGTGAGCTTTGCCGGAAAGGATACATACGGAAAGTCGGAAAGCTTTTCTCCGTTGTTATAAACAATTCCGGCTTCTGTAGTATTTGAAATTACAACGCTGATTTCGGGACTTTCAGCTGAAGCAAGCAGCCTGCCGCAATCATCATAACAGCTTATGCACTCACTTACAGACGATATTACATCAGAATCTTCAATGATTTTTCCGCCGTCTCTTCCGCGGCTAAGAACCGTATAAAAGCAGTTTTGCGCCGTAAGCTGTTTCGCCGAGCCTCTGTCCGTCGGCTTTGCAATAAGAACTCTTCCGTTGAAAACGCCCATTCTGTTTGCCTTTTCGATATACCAGTCTGCAAATGCCCTGAGGAAATTGCCCTCTCCGAACTGAAGCACCTTTACGGGAAGAGACTGAAATTCTTTACTTTTTATTTCACTTAAATTTTTCACCGCGAAATTCTCCTGCAATATATACTTAAAACTATTATAATTACAAACTGCAAAAATGCAAGAAAAACCTTCTGCCGTAAAAGCTGTCGGCTATAGCAGCCGATTTTTCCCGCCGATTTCTTCCGCTGTTCTCCAATCCAAAAGAGCGCAAAATCATTGTATATATCGCTGATATATTATTTACTTAAATAAGTATCCTTTTTATTTGCGGCACAGAGATTTTCACCTATATTATTGAAACCACTTGAAAAAGGCGGAAGTTCTGTGATATAATTTATTGACTAAAATACAAATTATATTGCTTGATTACCTTGAGTGAGGCAAATAGGAAATGGATAAAATAGCAGTTTTAATACCTTGCTTCAATGAAGAAAAAACAATAAAAAAAGTGATAAATGACTTTCAAAATGTCCTCCCAAGTGCAGTGATTTATGTTTATGACAATAATTCAACAGATGAAACAACAAAAATCGCGAAAGAAGCAGGCGCCGTTGTAAGGCATGAATATATGCAGGGTAAAGGCAATGTCGTACGTCGTATGTTTCGCGAAATTGATGCTCTTTGCTACATCTTGGTAGACGGAGATGATACATATCCTGCTGAATACGCAGCCGATATGGTCGAAAAAGTGTTTGATCATAATGCTGATATGGTTGTCGGCGACAGATTATCATCCACTTATTTCTCAGTAAATAAGCGTCCTTTCCATAATTTCGGAAACAGTATAGTAAAATGGAGCATAAACCGTCTTTTTAAGAATAATATAAAAGATATTATGACCGGATACCGTGCTTTCAGCTATGAATTTGTTAAAACATTTCCTGTTGTCTCAAAAGGATTTGAAATTGAAACTGAAATGAGCATACACGCAGTTGATAAAAATTTACAGGTTGAAAATGAAATCATAGATTACAGAGACCGTCCGGAAGGCAGTGAATCCAAGCTTAACACAGTTTCCGATGGCTTTAAGGTCATCAAAACTATCATTAAGTTGTTCCGTATTTACAAGCCTCTTGCTTTTTTCTCTATTATTGCATTTCTTTTACTTTTCTTTGCGGTTGTTTTATTTATACCGGTTTTCAGAGAATATCTTTTAACAGGAATTGTGCCGCGTTTTCCGACTTTAATTGTGTGCGGATTTATGACATTAGCCTCTCTGCAAACATTATCCTGCGGTTTGGTATTGAATAATATGGTTCTGAAAAACCGGCAGGATTTTGAATATCGGCTTCAAACAGTTTCTATTAATAAGAAGCGGCTGCTTGAAACGATGCAAAATAATGAGAAAAAGTAAAATCGGAATTATGCGCATTCTATCTGTATTAAACCGTAACGATACTGCATATGCAAAAAATTCGTTCATCAATTCTGATAAGGAGATATAATCAATGGGTAACGACAGCAAAGGTAAGAGTAGAGGGAAAAATGTTTCTCCGCTTTGTGTTAAATCTTCTTTTAAAATATTATTGCGTATGGCGGTCAATATACTCATTGCGGCATTATTGGGAACCGTTCTGCTGACAGGAGTATACTGTTTACCCGTTCATTCAGTTGATGATAATGTTAAATCTTCAGCCGTTGTTTTTCAGGAAGAGGGAAAATATCCGAATTTGTTTTCTTGGTGTCACAGCAGATTGGATAATTTTACAGACGCAATAATGCTGCTTGAAGCCGCTGACGATACAGATGCTTCTGCGTTCAATAAAGCGATGCTTGCCTATCGTGGAGTAATTGCCGGGAAATCTCCGACTGATACTTTGGTTGATCATTATGTAAATTCAGCAGATTTTACTTCCTTTTATACATACCCGAGATACTGGCATGGTTATCAGGTTTTGCTCAAGCCTTTGCTTGAAGTAACGAACTATCAGTCAATAAGAACAATAAACGGTATTGTGCAATTCCTTCTGATTGTTTTTACTTTCTGTTTAATGGTCAGACGCAAGATGACAGGATATGTTATCCCCTATTTACTGTCCTATTTAATGCTTATGCCTGTTGCGTTGGCAAAAAGTATGCAGTTTTCTTCCTGCTTTTACATCTTTACTATCGGAATCATCGTGCTTTTGTTGTTTAAAGATAAGATAAATAATAAATTTGCAATTTTTCTGTTTTTAAACATCGGAATCGCAACGGCATTTTTCGATTATTTAACGTATCCCATCGCAACTTTCGGTATTCCTATGGTTTTATACTTGGGAATATGCTCAGATAAGAAATGGAAAGAAAAAATAATTATATCCATAAATTCTCTGTTATGCTGGGGCATCGGCTATGCGGGAATGTGGAGCTCAAAATGGATTATCGGCAGTCTGACTACAGACCAAAATGTCATCAAAAACGCACTGGAAGCATTTACATTAAGGTCATCCCATACGTCAGTTGACGGAAATACCAGCTATTCGATATTAGATTGCGAAATTGAGAATATTACCACATTTTTTACTACTCCTTTCACGTTTTTGGTTCTGGCATTTGTTTGTATAATGATTTTAAAGATTATTATAACAAAGCGTTTGACATTTGCGGGCGTTTGTAATCTATTGATTCCATATATTTTAATTGCGGCTTTGCCGCTTTTATGGTATGCTTTTACCACGAATCATTCAACTATTCATTTTTGGTTTACCAACAAGGCCTGCGTTGTATTCGTATTGGCTCTTATGTGCGGATTTGCTGAATTAGGCAAAACAATTTCAAATAAAAAACAGCTTTCAAAGTAAACGTTTTTAAATTGCGCGGACAGTACAACAAGAACGTGATTTAAGATAAAACGTTAAGATAGAACAAAATTACAGATAAATCCTCAAACATGATATAAAACAACGAAAAACTCCCACCGTGTTCGATGGGAGCTATCTTTTTATCTATTCAATTATATTCGTGCATTGGACTAACCTCTCATAATTATTCTTTGATTATAATGAATCTCCTAATCAAGGGAATCACCTCTTACAAGAAATAATTATCAACAAAATATTAGTTAGTACATTGGACCTCACCTGAATTTAATTTTGTATGAAAGTTTATAACTTTCAGGCTTCTGCAGGAAAAGCCGATATTCTATATATCATAAAATTAAGTTGTTTACGCCTGCGTATTCGTGATAGGTCCCTGCTATAACTTTTTACTTACTTTTAAAGCGCGTTGCCCGTTTTTGTTTAACACAATAATCTGCCGACAACCAATTCCGTTATATTACCTGAATACCGCGCAGGCGTTTGTCTGATCGGGTTCAAAATCAACCATCGGACAAAGCCTCCTTTCCAAAATTGAACCTGCGGTTAAGATACTTTATTTTTATCTTCCTCCTAAGTTCAACTTAATAATAGCACATCTTTTAGTGAATGTCAATAGTTTTTTTAAACATTTTTTAAAATATTTTGTATTAATCGCCAAGGGAAATGTTTCTATTGACGAAAACGAATTAAAATACTATAATAAGTTATGCTATAGGAAAGGGACGTGGATATAATGGATAATGAAAAAGATTATTATGAGCCTGATATATTATCCGTTACCGATGAAAACGGAAACGAAATACTGTTTGAACTTCTTGAAAGATATGAAACAGAGGAAAATGTATACGTTGCCATAACGGAATATCACGATGAAACAGAAGAAATCGTCGATGCGGACTGCGAAGTTGTTATCCTCAAGGTTCTTGAAGACGGCGGAGATGAATATCTCGCCGAAATTGAGGATGAAGATGAATATGAGCAGGTTTCAGATACCCTTATGTCTATGGTAGAGAAAAAATTTGAGGTTGAATACTTCGAGCCTGAACAATAAGCTAAACGGTCTGTGCATCTCGATAACCGAGGGCTTTAATAACCCGAACAACTAAATTACAGGGATCTATTCTCGCATTACGGGAATGCAGACCTCCCTCCTTATCGGCGGACGCTGGGAGCACAAAATAATGCGGATAGAACCCACCTGCTTTACCTGCAGGTTATCTTCAGTCCTCGGCGGATGTGCGGATTTTTAAAGATCAGACGGCTGTGCAAAAGCACAGCCGTTTTTATATTAATGCCTAAAGGTATTAAGAAAGCCTGACCGCTGAGTCAATAGTTTTATGTAGGTTCTATAATAAATGTTGGGGTAACGGAATATCCTCAACATTTATTTTTATGAAAAAAGATAAAAACATGAGACA
>CANPXD010000091.1 GCA_947585615.1 uncultured Clostridia bacterium | reverse complement strand
ACGAGAACCTGCATTTTCGGCTGTCTCGGTTACGGGGAATGCGTAAATGTGTGCGATAATAAAGCGATACGCATAGTAAACGGAAAGGCGGTTGTTGAAAGTGAACTTTGCGTTGCGTGCGGAAAATGTATAAAAGCCTGTCCAAAGGGACTTATTGAGTTCGTTCCATACGGTTCAAAGTACCGTGTTCAATGCACAAACAGGCAAAAGGGCAAAATCGTCAGGGTAAACTGTGAGGCAGGCTGTATCGCTTGCGGAATGTGCCAGAGAAACTGTCCTGAGCAGGCAATTAAGATTGAAAACAATATTGCAAAAATAGATTATAATAAATGTGTTGCCTGCGGTCTGTGCGCACAGAAGTGTCCGACTAAGGTTATCAGAGTATTTGAGTGAGAAAAGGGGAGAGAATTTTGAAAAGACTTCTGTCGGTAATTCTTTCCCTTTTGTTTTTTGTGCCTTTGTGCGCCTGTTCTTCAAACAGTGGGTCTCAGAAATATACAAAATCCTTCCTTGATTTATTTGACACGGCGTCTTTCGTAACGGCGTATGACGCATCGCAAAAAGCGTTTGACAGTCATTACGCTATGTTTTATAACGAACTTGAAACATATGCTAAGCTTTATGACATTTATAACGATTACGATGGAATTGTAAATCTTAAATATTTGAATGAACACGCTGCCGTTTCACCCGTCAGGGTCGATGAAAAGATTATGGATCTTCTTGCTTTTGGGAAAGAAGCGTATGAAATGAGCGGCGGCAGGGTAAATATCTGTATGGGCGCCGTTCTTTCTGTATGGCATGACGAGAGAGAAAAAGCCGCTGAAAACCCCGAAAACACTGAACTGCCCGATACGAACCTTCTCAGGGAAAAAGCAGAGCATACCGATATAAACAGCCTTGTGCTTGACAGTGAAAACAGCACAGTTTATTTCAGCGACCCTGAAATGAAGCTTGACGCGGGAGCAATCGCAAAGGGGTATGCTGCGGAGAAAATCTGTGCGTATATTGAAACGAGCGGGATATGGCAGTCGGCGGTCATTTCTCTCGGGGGAAATATAAAAACTGTAGGCGTTAAAGATAAGACAGGCTCTCCCTTTGTTATCGGAATAGAGAATCCCGATTCGGAAGGCGATTATGTTGCAAAGGTAGGCGCCTGCAACGGGGAAAGCGTTGTAACAAGCGGAGATTATCAACGGTATTACACGGTTGACGGCGTGAAGTATTGTCATATTATTGACCCGAATACCCTTATGCCTGCCGAATATGTAAGTTCTGTTACTGTTATTTCGGAGGATTCCGCATATGCTGATATGCTTTCCACAGATCTTTTTATAATGAGCGTTGAGGACGGAATCACTCTTGTTAATCGTTTGGAGAACACACAGGCGGTTTGGGTGGATAAAAACGGCAAAAAATTCTTTTCGTCGGGATTTGAAAAATATGCGGTAGAATAAATGAAAACTAAAACAGTAAAAAAAGGCGATATTATTCTTGTTGCAGCAGTGTTTGCGGCTGCTGCGGTACTCTTTTTATGTTTTAATATATTCAACAGAAGCTTTGGAGATTCTGTCAGAATCGAAGTAAACGGTGAAATTGCGGCGCTGCTTCCACTTGATGAAAACACGGTTTATGATATAGAAACGGAAAAGGGAATAACAAATGTTCTTGAAATATCGGACGGCAGTGCCAAAATGATATGGGCGGACTGTCCCGATCAAATCTGCGTCAGTCACAAGAGTATAAGCAAAAACGGTGAAGCGATAATCTGTCTGCCGAACAGAGTCGTTGTTACGGTTGTTTCCAATTCAAACAATGGGATTGACGGGGTGGCAGGATGAGCAGTAAATCAAAGAAAGCCGCGCTTTTCGGTCTTATGATTGCACTCGCTTTTGTGCTTTCATATCTTGAAAGCCTGATTCCGTTTAATTTCGGTGTTCCCGGAATTAGGCTCGGGCTTGCAAATACGGTTGTCTTGGCAGCGCTTTATATAATGCCGAAAAAGGATGCGTTTCTGATTTCGGTTATAAGAATTATACTTGCGGGTTTTACGTTCAACGGCGTTTCCGCAATGATTTTCAGCCTTGCTGGGGGACTGTTCTCTTTTGCCGTAATGCTTCTTCTTCAAAAAAGCGAAAAGTTTTCCGTAATCGGTGTTTCTGCCGCAGGGGGAACAGCGCACAATATCGGTCAGCTTGCAGCGGCGGCTGCAACAGCGAAAACTGCCGGATTGCTTTACTATATTCCTGTTTTGATAATAAGCGGAGCGGTAACGGGCATTCTTACGGGAACTGCTGCGGATATTGTTATAAAAAGAATAAAGAGGGAAAGATAATACTATGATTAAATCAATTTACGGAAAAACGCCGCAGGTAAGTGAAGCATCATTTATTGCCGAAAATGCTTCTGTTATCGGAGACGCAGTCCTTAAAAAAGGTTCATCCGTCTGGTTCGGGGCCGTTGTCAGAGCAGACAGCGAGCGGATAACAGTAGGAGAAAACTCAAACATTCAGGATAACTGTACGCTTCATTCCTCAACGGGCTATCCGGTTACAATCGGCAGTAATGTTACGGTGGGGCATAATGCCGTGGTACACGGCTGTACGGTGGGCGACAACTGTCTCATCGGTATGAATTCAACTATACTCAACGGCGCGGAAATCGGGAAAAACTGCGTCGTGGGAGCAGGAGCACTTGTGACGGAAAACAAGAAATTTCCCGATAATTCCCTTATAATCGGCGTGCCTGCAAAATCGGTTAAGCAGATAGACGACAGCGCCGCAGTCAAAATAAAGGAAAATGCCGCGTATTACCGTATTGCTGCGGAAAAATATAAAGAATGTGAATAACGAAAGAAAAATAATCCGCCGATATGCGTTAGCATTATCGGCGGATTTTAATGTGTTGTTACAAATTTCGTGCTTTAAAGAAAATCTGCTTTAACGGCGCTCGGTTTCTGTTTTCGGCGGATTGCATTGAGTATTGTGCATAAACAAAGGACTGTTTTTTTATTCAATTTGCAAATTGTTTCTTAAATAATATTTTTATATAATCTAAAATATATAATTGATTATGCGGAGGAGAAATATGGCGGAGACAAAAACAAAGGAGCTTACCTACGTAGGTGTAAAAGAAACACTCGCATACGGCTTTGCAAATGCAGGTCAGGTTTTCGGCTACAATCTTGTGGCAGGCGGTTATCTTTCCCTGTTCTTTACAAAGGTTTTCGGAATACCCGCAGGTGCGGTGTCCACGATGATACTTATTCTCGGTATCTGGGACACGATAAATGACCCCATTATGGGAAGCGTCGTGGATAAAACAAGAACGCGCTACGGAAAACTGCGACCTTATCTTATGTTTGTGCCGATACCTCTTTCCGTTGCAACAATTATGCTTTTTGCCGGTCCTGAAATTCTTTCAGACGCAAAAACAACAACCGTTAAAATAATCTATATGTATGTTTCCTATCTTATATGGGAGTTTTTCTATACCCTCGGCGATGTTCCTTTCTGGGGACTGAGTACTGCGATTTCTCCGCTCCCGTCAGACAGAACAAAGGTTATTTCCTCGGCAAGGTTCATACAGGGAATTCTCGGCGGGCTTTCAACAACATCTCTTGTTGTTATGATGGATCTCAGCAACAGCGGCACGTGGCGTCTCACGCTTTCACAGGATTTCCTTATCCTTGCGGTGATTGCAGGCACTTTCGGTATGATGCTTTTTTCACTCTCGGGCTGGAAAACAAAGGAGAGAGTCGTCCAGACAATCAAGGAACCGTCCGTGCTTGAGGGCTTTAAGGTGCTTTTCAAAAACAAGCCGCTGATGCTGATTATATGCGGAAACGTTCTCGGTACGCTTGCCGGTCTTGAAAACGTGTTCAGAACATATTACTTTTCAGAAGTTCTTGATCTTAACTCGGCAATCTTGTGGATTAATCTGCCCGGCACGATTTTCGGATTTTTAACATATCTTCTGATACCCAAGCTGAAAAGGAAACTTGACAACAGGCAGATTGTACTTCTCAATCTTATCTGCCGCTTTGTTACGGGAACGCTGGTGTTTTTCTGCGGATTAAAATTCTATAAAACAAGCGTTTTGGGCATTTCAATCATTCTGATGGTTCAGAATTTTATATTCAGCTTTTTCAACACGATAAATCTTGTGATTCCAACCGAAATGATTGGCGATACGGTAGATTATATGGAATGGAAAACAGGGGAGAGAAACGAGGGCGTCAGTTTTTCTGTTCTCACATTTGTCGGCAAGCTTACAGGCTCTGTTGCAACTTCAATCGGAACGGCGCTTCTGCCTGTTATAGGACTCTCCTTTATCAGTCTTCCGAACGGTGAAACGGCATCTCTTAAAGGCGATAACACCGACCTTTGTATCTGGGCGCTCTTTACCATTATTCCGCAGGTGCTTGGACTGATTGCTGCCGTACCGTATCTTTTCTATGATTTAAAGGGAGAAAAACTCAAAAAAATCCGCAGTGATATGAAAGAACGCCGTGAAGAGCTTTCAAAAGAAGTTTCCGAAGGAGGAGAAGCCGATGAGTAATTGTCCGAAATGCAATAAAAAGCTCAAGGTATTGTACTTAAAGCAGACCTGCCCGTACTGCGGAGCGAATCTTATGTACTATGATTTTGAAAACCGCCTTGCAGACGACGCGGCATCGGCTCAAAAGGAGTGGGGCAAAGTTGAGGATTTGCTCAGCGGCATAAAAAAATCCGCAATCGGTTCAAACGCGGCGATTATAAGGCTTGTTTTGTTCTTTTTGCCTGTGGCGGCGCTGCTTCTTCCTGTTTTTAAGTTTGATTATTACAACGCTTTTTCGGGCGGCAATGTAAGCCTTATTTCAATGATAAAGCTCCTTATAAATCCCGCTGCGGTCGATTATGCGCCTGATTCCGCAGCAGGAACGGTGTTCGGCAGCACAACCTTGATATTTTGCCTCGCCGCTTTCGCGTCAGTAGTGGTATTTGCGCTTTTGTCGGTTGTACTGTCTCTGTTTTCCTTCACAAAAAACGGATTTAAAAGGAATATGATTGTCACCTGTATGGGACTTGCCGTATTTGCGGCGCTGTCCGTCGCGGTTTGCATAACAGGCGGGGGAATAACATACGGATTTTATGCGGTCATTGCCTTGACTGTGCTTACAACAGCATTGCATTTTAGTGTGAATAAAAAAATCAGTAATCAGCAGTAGGAGAAATCTATGAGATTGAAAAGCATAAATATTCGTGACCCGTTTGTTCTGCCCGAGGACGGCAGATATTATATGTACGGAACAAGAGCGTCAAACTTCGGAAGAAAAACGAAGGGATTTGACGTATATGTTTCGGAAAACCTTGTTGATTGGAGCGAGCCCGTTCAGTGCTTTGATTCCGAAAAATTCGGAATGAACAGAGAGGTTAATTGGGCGCCTGAGGTGCATAAGTACGGCGGCGCATATTATATGTTTGCAACATTCACAAAGCAGAACGATTTGCGGGGCACATTTTTGCTGAGGGCGGATTCGCCGCTTGGTCCGTTTGAGCCTTACGGAAAGGGCGCGCTGACGCCCGAAAAATGGGAAGCGCTTGACGGAACGCTTTATATTTCAAAAGACGGCAGACCGTATATTGTTTTCTGCCACGAGCACACCCAGATAAAGGACGGAACGGTGTGTTATGCGGAGCTAAGCAGCGACCTGAGCGAAAGAGTCGGAGAGCCTACAGTTATTTTCAGCGGTTCGTCGCCGTATTATATAAGAAAAAAACTTCTCGGCAGTCATTATATTACGGACGGACCTTTTATGTACCGCACTACGGGCGGCGAGCTTCTTATGATATGGTCAACTTTTATTAATCATAAATATGCTCAGTGCCTTGCAAAATCGGATAACGGCGAGATAAACGGAGCTTTTGTTCATCTTCCGCCGCTTATTACGAATGACGGAGGACACGGGATGCTGTTTAAGAGCAAAGACGGGCTTATGCTTACTTTTCATACTCCGAATCTTTCAGGTTACGAGCATCCGTCATTTAAAAAGGTGCGCGATACGGGAAACTCAATAGAAATAGAATAGGCTAAGTGTTCAATAAGCCGAATGTGATAAAAACAGACGTTTTCAGCGTCTGTTTTTTTTGACAATATTATACAAAAACAACATTTTGTTCCTTGCTTTTGTGTAAAACGCCGAAAAATGCACCTCTTAACATTTGTAATTATTCAAGGAGGTTATTTTTATGAAAGTTAAG
>CANPXD010000090.1 GCA_947585615.1 uncultured Clostridia bacterium | reverse complement strand
CCTTGGGGACAGAGAACTTGTTATATTGCTGATCCTGAAGGTAATTTAATAGAGATAGGTTCTTGGAATAAGCCTTACGAAGAAAAGGATTTATAAATTCCAGATTGTCGAACTGAACACAACTGAATACCGAAAATCAGACCGTTGGCACATCGGCTTCCCGGTGAAAAACCAGCGGTCTTTTTTCTTCCCCAAACACTCCATTTGGCGTATGGCTACAACTGAACACAGATACATAGCCTTGCCTCGTGATTGAAGACAATATTTGTTGACAGTATGCGATCGTTTATGATATGATTGGGCAAAATGAGTTTTGTGGCGATGAAAAAGAGATGCTTTTATTCAGTTCTAAAAAAGTATAAAGTAAAAATTGAGGAAACGAATGAATTGAAGGATGCGTAAACACCGATTTAAGCCAAATTTGAAAACTTTTTCGTATTTCAGATAAACGGTTGATTCTTCAGTTAAGTTTTTGATGCTTGATCCTCAAAAAATGTTGGTATATAAGGATTAAAAAAGGATTTTTATTTAAAAATCTCTACGCAACCAAACGATCATACGTTATTCTTGGACTATATCTTGGATATAAAGTCGGAAAAGAGGTACTGTTATGATAAAATAAAAAACGACGTTGATACTATTGCAAATCAATGTCGTAATTAAGATAATGGGTATCCATCAACAGCATATGTGTGTTGATAGATTTACTAATACCGTTGCAAGTCTTGTCAATATTTTCTTTTTAATGGGAATTAAATTTGCACCTCGAGTTTAAATGATTTGAAAAGATTTTGTAATGGGATTTGATTTGTACTTGAGGAGATTTTATGAAATACTGTATGCAGACACTGTTTTCTTTAATTTCATCCATATCAGTAATTGCAACTTTTTACTTGGTAAGTATATTTATAGCTAATAGAAAATATGATTTATCGTATGTATTCCTTGATATAAGTATAATTGCAGTTGTATTGAGTTTAAATTTTCTTTTTGGATATTTTTTTGCGGGTAAAATGCTGAAATATGGTTTTATAATTCAATTTATAGTCCTATTGCTTTTAACTATTTTTATAAATTATTATGAGAATACATTTGTATTTAATTTAGGTATGTTTCTTAATCCTTTATATGTTTACATCAAAGATGCAGTGTGGCATTTTAATGCTGTTTTAAGTAATGAAATATTATTAAAATGTATTATATCAGTATGCTCTGCTATATTACCAAGTTTATCAATGTTTTTAGGTTCACGAATTGTAAAGCAATAACTATAAAAGTTAATTGCTAAATTTAAAATATCGGTAAGGTAAAGGCTTATAATTACATATGTTATTTGTTGACAGTATGCGATCGTTTATGATATGATTGGGCAAAACGAGTTGTGTGGCGATGAAAAAGAGATGTTTTTATTCAATTCTAAAAAAGTATAAAGTAAAAATTGAGGAAACAATGAATTGAGGGATGCGTAAACACCGATTTAAGCCAAATTTGAAAACTTTTTCGTATTTCAGATAAACGGTTGATTCTTCAGTTAAGTTTTTGATGCTTGATCCTCAAAAAATGTTGGTATATAAGGATTAAAAAAGGATTTTTATTTAAAAATCTCTACGCAACCAAACGATCATAAACTATCGTATGTTAGCGTCGTTTAATGCGTAATTTTGCGTACAATTTGCGTAAAGAAAAAATTGCGAATCCTCGGCGAAGTTTACGCAATTTCGCCCTATAATCCTTCAGTATCAATTTTCAAGAATTATTATTTGCGGACACATTTTCGTGCCCGTATTTTTTATTGTTATTTCAGCAAGACCAAACCCCTGTTCAATACAGAATTGAACAGGGGTTTGGTGGTGGTTTTTACTGTCTACTTTTACTTGACATCTGCATTCAACTTGGGGTTGTGGTTATCAAGGATTGTATTTCATCAGAGGAAACTTGCTCTGCGCATCTTTTCAGCTCTCCCATAACCCTGTTTATGCCGTATTCTGTTTTATACCAGTTTTCTTTTGTAATACCAAAGCCGTCAAAAGTTACAACAGAGAAGCTGACGTCGGGAAAATACAACTGATAAAGCATCAAACAACGTCTTGAATGAAAGGATTTGCAGATAAGGATTGCACGATGTATTGATATTGAATTTTCGTCCGCTGCTTTTCTTGCAAACAGAGCATTTTGCTTTGTGTAGGATGACTTGTTTTCCCCTATGATTGCGGATTTGTCGACGCCGTTTTTTATAAGCACGTCCATATATAAATCATATTCCGTTTCATAATTACCGCTGTATATTTCACGCTTTGCTTTAGGACTGGGGAATCTGCCTGTTTTTATGCTTACTCCTCCGCCTATAAATATGTACGGAGCATAGCCGTTTTTCCACAAATCGGCGGCGATTTCCGCCGTCTCGGGAAACGAACCGCCGACAACCATTATCGCGTCGGATAATTTGGGCTTATCCTCAACGAACAGAAAATCCGAAATATCATAAATGAACCGCATATCCACAGAAGCACCGCCTAAACCATATTTGCGATTCTATTATATGGTCTTTAAAAACAAATTACAATAGCGATATGCGTGTTGTAAGAAAAAAGTAAATGTGATATAATTTTTGCGGTGTTGAAATAATAATTGCACAGCGTAAAAAACTGTAAGTGCCAAAGGGTTTCCGACATACGGAGCTTATTGTATTTGTTTTTCCCAAGATTATTACCAAATAAATGAGAACATTGTGAAAAAGGATTGAAATATGAAAAAGGAACTTGACTATTTTACAGTGGATGATGATTACGGCTTTGACCAGGAAAAATTTTCAAATCTGTTAATGAAAATGGGAGGCTGCGCCGCCGTTACAATCTGCGACTGCTTTATTTACTTTAAAAAATATAAATTCCTTGACAGCCTTTATCCGTATACCACCGATACGATAAGGAAAAAGGATTATATTGCTTTTTCAAATGTTATAAAGCCCTATCTTCATCCCCGTATGAGCGGAATTGATTCGCTTGAAATATATATCGACGGAGTATGCTCGTATCTCTCCGACATAAGCGAAAAAAGACTTATGCTGAGCGGCTTTTCGGGCAATGAAAGTGTTAAAAACGCAATGCGTTTTATAGAGTCGCAAATTGACGGGGAGTATCCGATTCCATGCCTTATTCTCAGGCACTCAAATCCTGCATTAAAGGATTTTGTTTGGCACTGGTTTCTTATCACGGGGTATGAAATCATCGACGATGTTTTCAAGGTGAAGCTTGTTTCATACGGTGAATATATATGGATAGACCTGAACACGCTCTGGAACACGGGATTTTCGCACAGGGGCGGACTGATTAAATTTGAAATTGTAAGCTGAAAGTGAATTTTATTTTTTTTATTAAAAATATCTTGATATTGCTTTTTTTACCAAAAAAAGCGTCGAGTATTGTTGCATTGTGCCATATTTACAAATATGAAGTATTCTGATATAATATAATTAATAGTCTGATTATTTTTATTGACATACGAGGTGATTTCAATTTGAAAAAGATAGTATCTGTTTTATTGTCGCTCGCGTTGTTTTTTTCAATGGTTACTCTTGCAGATTTAAATATTTCGTTTGCCGCTTCTCCAAGCGGAAGTTGTGGCACAAATGCAAAGTATGAGTACGATTCTGCAACGAAAACCCTTAAAATAAGCGGCAAAGGTACAACGGCTGATTATACAAAGGGCAATACTTTTATCGGTAGGCCGCCTTGGCAGGATTATAAGGGAGAATGCGAAAAAATCATTATAGAAGAAGGCATTACGGGAATCGGTATGCTTAATTTTTATAATATGACAGCCGTTACAAGCGTTGAAATGGCGGATTCCGTTACCGATATTGGAGAAGGCTCGTTTGACAATATGACGGCGCTTGAAACGATAAAGTTCGGTGCGGGCGTGAAAACCGTAGGGCTTGAGGCTTTCAGATACGATTCGGCGCTAAGGAGTGTTGAATTCAACGAGGGTCTGGAATCGTTGGGCGATTATGCTTTTGCCAACTGTATCGCGCTTGAAAGCGTTACATTCCCGAACAGTCTGACCAAAATCGGTACATCCTTAGGCTATGCTTTTTCGGAATGCACAAGTCTTACCGATGTTACCTATGGGAATACGATTACTACTACGGGAAAATACACTTTTTACAATGCGGGCGTCAGAAATATACACTGGGGCGCAAGTATTGTAACGGTGGATAACTGGTGCTTCTATGGCTGCCCTATGACTACTGTAGAAATCCCCGAGCAAATTAAGGACATAAATATACGCTCGTTTTCAAATATGTATGCGCTCAGCAAGGTTTATGTCTACAGCAGAGATTGTAACTTTAATGGTCTTGCAGGCGGTGAAGATCCATTTAAAGGGTCTCAGCAGGATCTTACTTTTTACGGATATTTCAAATCCACCACACAGACGTATGCCGAAAATAAGGGTTACAATTTTGTACCGCTTGATGAATGCTCTCACGAGGTTATGAATGAAGTCAGCGTAAGGAACCCCACTTGTACCGAGGATGGCGAAAGAATTCTCAGATGCGCAAATTGCGGCGTTTATACAGAAACTGAAATTCTGCCCTCTCCGGGTCACCAGTATGTTACATATGAGACATCGGATATGACGGATGTAGATGGTCATAAGTACGAGTACCAGCAGTGCAGTGTGTGCGAAGAGGAAAATTGCGTATATACTCATAATAACTGGGTTGAAGGCTATTATACCGTTACATCGACAGCGACCTGTGAAAAAGGCGGCTTTGAAACGAGAACCTGTGATATATGCGGCAAAAAGTCCGTACCCGTCCCTGTGCTTTCCGGCGGCCATAAAATCGAAAATTATTCATCTTCAACAGATGCAACCTGCACTGACAGCGGAACACGCACGGGATTATGCACGGTTTGTGGTGAAACTGTAACGGAAACGATACCTCCCAAGGGTCATTCCGAGAGTATTACAAAAACAAGTACGACCGAGGACGGTCACACCTATAATACCTATACCTGCTCGGTGTGCTATAATGAGAGAGAGGAAACCGTGCATAATGAGTGGGTCGAAGGCTATTACACCACAGACGTTATTTCGCCGGTTAGCTGTGATTCAAACGGGCAGACGGAATACACCTGTTCCGTATGCGGAGAAACGAAAATTGAAACAAACTATATGACGGGACACAGCACGGAATATTACAATGGCGGTGTCGTTACAAGCGAGCCAACCTGCACGCAGGCGGGAACAACAACTTATACCTGCACAAAATGCGGTAAAACACGGGAAATTGCGTATCCTCTTGCGTTAAATCATGATTTTACTGTTGAGACTGTGCTGAATCCTCCGACCTGCACGGAAAGAGGAACGATGCAACAGAAGTGCTCGAGATGTGAAGAGTCAAAGACGTATGAGATTCCGGCTCTCGGTCATAATATAGACGGAGCGGAGGACTTTGAGGAGGTTTCCGCGCCCAACTGCACAACCCCCGGAACAAATCAGGGCACGTGTTCTGAGTGCGGGGAGTTTGTTCAGGTAGAAGTACCGCCTCTCGACCATAATTTTGATGAAGAAAATGCGATTGTGACCGAAGCGCCTACGTGCGTCAATGAAGGAAAAGCCACAGTCGAATGTGACCGCTGCGGTGAAACAAAGGAAATAAGCGTTCCCAAAACCGGACACGATTATAAATTCTGCGGTGGCGGAGAGGAAACGCTCGGTATAAGCCTTTACTACGACTGCAAGGTCTGCCGTGACAGAGTCAAATGGCCGGTAGCTATAATCCGTCCGCTTTTTGAGGCAAATATAAACAGATACAATGAAGAGGTAACGGGCGGAGCGGCATATCTCATTGATTTAAACGGTGACGGTGTAATTAATGTGCGCGACTTTTCCATACTGAAAAGATATTATGTTAATTAATTGTTAAAAGGTGGTTTTTTTACCACCTTTTTTCTTTGTAGCTATTTACTTTAATTTTAAAATATATTAATATATAAAGGACGAAACACGCCGCATCTGTAAAAACGGAAAAATCAGGAATAATAAGAATAATTTTATTTCATTGTGTGATTTCAGGCTTATCAGGCGTTTTTGCGTGCGGTCTGTTACTTACCGAAGCAAGACGGAAGCTTCGGAAAATTTTGGAGGTAAAGATATGGGCATTACCTATAAAAGAATTTTGCTGAAGCTTTCAGGTGAAGTCCTTTCGGGCGCTAAGGGAACCGGCATTGATAACGAAACAGTCGCGACCATATGCAAATCGGTAAAAAAGGTTGCCGATATGGGCGTTCAGGTTGGGATTGTCGTGGGAGGAGGAAACTTCTGGCGCGGCAGATCAAGCGACGGTATGGACAGAGTAAGAGCCGATCATATCGGAATGCTTGCCACTGCGATGAATTCGCTTGCGTTATG
>CANPXD010000089.1 GCA_947585615.1 uncultured Clostridia bacterium | reverse complement strand
TTACAGGGAAATAGTCAGCAGTCTGCTTTCAAGAGTGGTTATTGCAGAAGATATGGACTGCGCAATCGGCATCGCAAAAAAATACAAAAACCGTTTTAAAATCGTTACGCTTGACGGACAGGTTATAAATCCCGGAGGTTCTATGACAGGCGGAAGCGCCGCAAAGGGCGCAGGTATTTTGTCCCGTGCGAATATGATTGAAAAACTCAATGAGCAGGCAGACGCACTTTCACAGGAAATTGAAAAAATATCACTCAAATACAAGACTGCGGCTCAGGAAACGGCGCACGCTGCGGCGCAGCTTCAGGCTGCCGAAGCGGAGCTTCACACCGCGCAGGAGGATTATATCCGCGCGCAGGGAGAGGACAAGCTGATTGCAGATAAAATTGCTTCTCTTGAAAATCAGAAAAGCAGCCTTTTATCCGAAAAAGAAAATGCGGATTCCCGCATTGCTCAGCTTGCCGAAGAACTTGAAAAAAGTGAAAACGAGGCAAAGGCTGTTCAGAAGGAAATTGATACTGCTGAGGAAAAGCTTGCCGCCGTTTCGGATAATGCAATGGGAGTTTCCGAAAAGCGCGATGAGCTGAGACGTAAAAAGGAGGAAATAAATCTTGAGGTCGTTTCCGCCGCAAGAGACATTCAGGCGGCAAGGATAGCCATAGATGAACTGCAACTGCGCAAAGCGGCACAGAGCGACAGGGTAAAGAACATCAAAGAAGAAATTTCCGAAATAGAGCAAAGAAACGAAAAGCTTGTCTCGTCCATTGAAGAAATCAAGGCCAAAGCGGCAGAACTCCGCGCTCAGGCAGAGAATTCCGGCAAAAATGTTTCGGATAAAATTGAGAATCGAAATTCGCTTGAAAAGCATTCGGCGGAGCTTCGCATTTCGGAGCGTGGAAAGATTCAGGAACGCGAGGGAATATCGGCGGAACTTGTTCGTCTTGACGAGCGCAAAATCGCCATGCGAAAAGAGTTTGACGAGTTAAACGATATGCTGTTTGAGCAGTACGAGCTAACAAGGCGTGAAGCAGAAAATCTAAACATCGTAATTGAAGATATGACCTCGGCAAAAAAACGCCTTAACGAAATCAAAATATCCATAAAAAAACTCGGCTCAATCAACGTTGGAGCTATCGAGGAATATAAAGAAGTCTCACAGAGATATTCGTTTTATAAGGAACAGATAGACGATATAGAAAAATCCAAGGAAGAGCTTGAACGCATCATCGGGGACCTGACCATCTCGATGAGCGAAAAGTTTATGACGCAGTTCAACAGGATAAATGACGAATTTAAAATATCGTTCGCCGATTTCTTCGGCGGAGGAAGAGGAGAAATTGTTCTTGAACAGCCCGACAACTGTCTTGAAAGTCCTATTGAAATCAAAATTCAGCCGCCGGGAAAATCCGTTCAGAATATCAATCTGTTTTCGGGAGGCGAAAAGTCTCTTGCAGCTATGGCACTGCTTTTCAGTGTTCTCAAGGTTACGCCGTCGCCATTTTGTATCTATGACGAGGTTGAGGCTGCCCTTGACGATGTCAACGTTGAAAGATTTGCAAAATATATGAGAAAAATGACAAGCGATACGCAGTTTATATCAATAACCCACAGGCGCGGAACCATGGAGGAGGCAGACGTTCTCTACGGCGTTACAATGCAGGAAAAGGGCGTTTCAAAACTGCTTGAGTTGCAGAGCGCACAGCTTGCCGCCGATATGGGAATTGAATAAATACACAGACGGTTTATGCCGCCGACAGGAGACACACAATGGGATTGTTTGACAAATTCAGAAAAGGTTTACGAAAAACACGCGAGGAGGGCATAACAGCTCAGATAGAAGAGGTTATGGAATCTCACGAGGAAATAACCGACGAGCTTTTTGAAGAGCTGGAGGAAATTCTGATTATGGGAGATGTAGGTTTTCCGACCGCAGAAAAAATAATCAGAAGCCTTAAGGAAAAAATAGAAAATGATAGGATAAAGGACGTTAAGCAGGTGCGCGAAACGATGAAGGATATTGTTTCGGGTATTGTCTGGGGAGGAAGCTATCTTAAACTTCGCACAAAGCCGTCTGTTATTCTCGTTATAGGCGTAAATGGTGTGGGAAAAACAACGACCATCGGAAAGTTGGCTCTCCGTCTTAAAGAACAGGGAAGAAAGGTTATTCTCGGTGCAGCCGACACGTTTCGTGCTGCTGCGATTGAACAACTCCAGATATGGGCTGACAGGGCAGGAACAGACCTTATAAAATCAGCCGAAGGCTCAGATCCGGCTTCCGTTGTTTTTGATACAATTCAGGCAGGAAAAGCAAGAAGCTGCGACGTTATAATTATTGACACGGCAGGCAGACTCCACAACAAAAAAAATCTTATGGAGGAACTGAATAAAATCAGCCGCGTTATAGACCGTGAGCTTCCGGACGCCTCAAAAGAGGTTTTGCTTGTGCTTGACGCAACAACAGGGCAGAATGCCGTCAACCAGGCAAAGGATTTCAAAGAGGCGGCAGGAATTACGGGAATTGTTCTGACAAAGTTGGACGGAACCGCAAGGGGCGGCGTAGTGCTCGCGATAAACAGCGAGCTTGATGTACCGGTTAAATTTGTGGGTGTAGGTGAGCAGATAGACGATTTGCAGCCGTTTGACGCAGATGCTTTTGCAGCAGGACTTTTTGACGGTGAGGATAAACAGCAATGAATTTTATTTTGGCAACCAATAATATGAAAAAGCTAAACGAGATGCAGAGAATACTTGCGCCTCTGGGAATAAATATCGTAACGGCAAAAATGCTCGGAACAACACTTTCCGAGGTTGAGGAAAACGGCAAAACCTTTGAAGAAAACGCGAAGATAAAGGCAACGGCAGCCTGCAAAGAACTTAATATGCCCGCCATAGCTGACGACAGCGGACTTTGCGTTGATTATCTCGGCGGTGCTCCCGGTGTTTTTTCGGCAAGATTCGGCGGCGAACACGGAAACGATGAAAAAAATAACGACTTGCTGCTTGAAAAACTGAAAGACGTTCCGCTTGAGAAGAGAACAGCGCATTATGTCTGCGCGATCTGCTGTATTTTTCCCGACGGAAAGGAAATAACCGTCAGGGGTGAATGCGCAGGCTTGATAGGTTTTGAAAGAGACGGCACTGAGGGCTTCGGATATGATCCGCTGTTTTTAGTCGGCGGAAAGGCGTTCGGAAGATACACCGCAGAAGAAAAGGACAAAATAAGCCACAGGGGAAATGCGCTGAGGGCGCTTGCAGAGGAGTTGAAAAAGATTTTATGACATCTAAGGAAAGAGCGGAACTGAGAGCAAAGGCAAATCCGCTTGAGCCAATCTTTCAGATTGGAAAGGACGGACTTTCAGATAATTTAATCAACCAGATAAGCGACGCGCTTGATGTGAGGGAACTGCTTAAAATCCGCGTCCACCTTGAAACAGCGCCGCAGACTCCGAAGGAACTTGCGTCTCAGCTTGCGCCTGCTCTGAATGCAGAGATAATACAGGTTATCGGCGGTATAATTGTAATATACAGAAAAGCGGACAGTGAAAAAGCAAATGCACGCAATAAGACAAAGAAGAAGGCAACGGTAAGAAAGGCAAAACCGAAAAAAGTAAAAATCAGAGGTATGCGAAAGCGTGATATTGATAAGCAGAACAGGGATGGTTACGGTATCCGCTCAAGAGGAGGAAGACCTTGAGACTCGGTGTTTTCGGGGGAGCCTTTAACCCCGTGCATAACGGTCATGTAAATCTTGCAAGACGTTTTATAGAAATTCTTTCTCTTGACAGGCTGCTTGTGATTCCAACAGCGAATCCTCCGCACAGAAGCACCGTGGGTTTTGCGCCTGCACAGAACAGATTTGAAATGCTTTCTCTTGCTTTTGACGGAATAAAAGAAGCAAAAATATCGGATATTGAATTTAAAAGAAAAGGAAAAAATTATACAAGCGATACTGTCGACGAACTGAAAAGGCTTTATCCCGATGCGGAAATTTATCTGATTATCGGTTCTGACCAGTTCCTGTATTTTGACAAGTGGTACAGATATAAAGAGCTTCTCGGCAAGGTTACGGTCTGTACTGCTCCGAGAGAGAAAATAACGAGAAACGTTCTTGAGAAATACGCAAGAGAAAAACTTTGCGGCGGAAAATATTATATTGCCGATTTTGAGCCTCTTGAAATCTCAAGCAGCGAAATCAGGGAAAAACTTCAATGCGGAGAGGACGTTTCGCTTATTATCCCTCCGTCTGTTTATAACTATATTAAAGAAAAGGAATTGTACGGTGTATAATACGCAGCAATATATAGATTTAATCAGCCGCTGCCTTTCCAAAAAACGCTTTATCCATTCTCTCAACGTTGCGGATTCTGCGCTTGAGCTGGCAAAAAAATACGGCGCTGATGAATATAAGGCTTACATATCGGGAATACTTCACGATATTATGAAAGAGGAGCAGCTTAATCTACAAAAAATGTATATTGAAAGAAACGGCGAAAGCCCAAACCCTTACATGAGTAAATCCGTTTATCATCAAATGTCCGGAGCGGCCTACTGCCGCCTTGAGCTTGGAATTGAAGACAAGGAAATCCTCAATGCAATTCGGTATCACACAACGGGCAGACGCGGTATGACGCTGCTTGAAAAAGTGGTTTACACGGCGGATTTTATTTCGGCAGACAGGCAGTATCCCGATGTTGAAATGATGAGGGAAAAGGCGCAGAGCAGTCTTGAGGACGCAATGCTCTATTCACTTAAGTACACCATATCCGATTTGATTTCAAAAGGACTGCCCGTTCATACCGATACGGTTGAATGTTATAATTGGATTCTTGAAAATTATGAAAAGGAAAAATGATATGAACTCACTTGAAATTGTAAAAACAGCCGTTAAGGCGGCAGACAGCAAAAAAGGACAGGATATACAGGTCATAGGTATAAGGGATATATCTGTTCTTGCCGATTATTTTGTGCTTGTAACAGGAACTTCTTCTACGCAGGTCAAGGCACTCGCCGACGAGATTGAATTTAAGCTCAAAGAGTCGGGGGAAGAGCCTCATCATATTGAAGGCAGGCAGTCAGGCTGGATATGCCTTGATTTCTCGACCGTTGTAATTCACGTTTTTCTCAAAGAGCAAAGGCAATATTTTAATCTGGAGCATCTTTGGGAGGACGGCGATATATTAGATATGGAAAAACTTTTGGAGGACTGATATTATGGAATATAATTTTAAAAAGACTGAAAAGAAATGGCAGGACATCTGGTATTCGCAGAATACATTTGCGGCTAAAAGCGATTATTCTCTGCCGAAATTTTACTGCCTTGTTGAATTTCCTTATCCGAGCGGACAGGGACTTCATGTAGGTCATCCGCGTTCATACACCGCGCTTGATATTGTCGCGAGAAAAAAGAGACTTCAGGGATATAATGTTCTTTATCCCATGGGCTGGGACGCATTTGGACTTCCGACGGAGAACTTTGCTATTAAAAACCATATTCATCCTGCCGAGGTGACCAAAAAGAATGTTATTCGCTTTAAGCAGCAGCTTCAGTCTCTCGGTTTTTCCTTCGACTGGACAAGGGAAATCAACACAACCGATCCGTCGTACTACAAATGGACTCAATGGATTTTCCTTCAGCTTTTCAAAAAAGGACTTGCCTATAAAAAGGAAATGGCGGTAAACTGGTGCACCTCCTGCAAGTGCGTGCTTGCAAATGAAGAGGTCGTAAACGGCGTGTGCGAACGCTGCGGCTCTGAGGTTATACGCAAAAATCAAAGCCAGTGGATGCTTAAAATCACAGAGTATGCGGACCGCCTTGCCGCGGATCTTGACGCAGTTGATTTTATTGACAGAGTTAAAGTGCAGCAGAGAAACTGGATAGGAAAAAGCACGGGCGCTGAGGTCGATTTTAAAACAACTCTCGGCGATACGCTCACTGTTTATACAACAAGATGCGACACTTTGTTCGGCGCTACATATATGGTTATATCGCCCGAACATCAACTTATCGAAAAGTGGGCGGACAAAATTACCAATATTGACGAAGTGCGCGCTTATCAGAATGAGGCGGCGCATAAAAGCGACTTTGAAAGAACAGAGCTTAACAAGGAAAAAACGGGCGTAAGGCTCAATGGGGTTATGGGTATTAATCCCGTCAATGATACGGAAATACCGATTTTTATTTCCGACTATGTTCTGACCTCCTACGGCACAGGCGCGATCATGGCTGTACCTGCACACGATACGCGCGACTGGGAATTTGCAAAAAAGTTCAATCTGCCAATCATCGAGGTTGTTGCAGGCGGAGAGGACGTCCAGAAGGAGGCTTTTACCGACTGCTATACTGGCAGACTTGTGAACAGCGGCTTCATTACCGGTCTTTCCGTTGAGGAAGCAAAAAAAGCAATGACTGAATGGCTCGAAAAAGAGGGCAAAGGCAGAGAAAAGGTAAACTTCAAACTTCGCGACTGGGTTTTCAGCCGCCAAAGATATTGGGG
>CANPXD010000088.1 GCA_947585615.1 uncultured Clostridia bacterium | reverse complement strand
CATAGGGCATTCCGCCCACGTCTACGCCGCCGATCGTAACGTCCTGTTTCACTCTCCCCGCGGAAAAGAAAAAAAAGCTCCCCGCGAGGAAGAGCGCTGTCGCAACCGTGACATTAATTCCCGAACCTCATGTGACAGTATGCGGCTTTTATCCTTTTTTATAACGATTATCGGAACATCCTCTATCGTCTCATAGGTCGTAAAGCGCTTTCCGCATTTTATACACTCTCTGCGGCGGCGGATTCTCTCGTTTTCATCTGTCGGTCTGGAATCTATAACTCTGCTTTCCTCAAATCCGCAAAACGGACATCTCATAAAAAATCCCCCTCTGTGATTTTCAATAAAGTGATTATAACACAAGATATAGAGAAATGCAAGTATTTTTACTTTACACAACATATTGATTTAACAGGCATTATTTTTGGGATGCTTCCTGTTGTTGTATAGAAACATCCAGACAGCCATTGCGCATATTATAAAATAGCCCACAAACGACAAAATATCCGGCACATCACCGAAAACAAGAAAGCCTGCTATTGCGGCGAAAACGACCTGCGAATAGTCATAAACGGAGATCTCCCGGCTGGGCGCATATGTGTATGCAGCAGTTATGGAAAATTGACCTCCTGCCGCGCACACGCCTGCTGCAAGCAGCGCCGCCCACTGGTATAAATCCATATGATGATAGTTGAAAATGAGATAAGGCGCAGTTGCGGCTGTTGAAAATGCCGAAAAGAAAAAGACCGTCAAGCTTCCGTTTTCTCCCATAAGTCCGAGCTTGCGAACCGCAGTATATGCCGCGCCTGCGCACATTCCTCCAAAAAATCCTATAGCCGAAGCAAAAAGATTTTCATTTCCGAACGATGGCTTAATAATGAAAAGAGCGCCGATAAAGGCGACCGCTATTGCAATCGCCTGCTTCGGTTTCACTTTTTCTTTTAAAAAGAGTGCTGAAAATATAAGAGCAAAAAACGGACTCATTTTATTGAGCATTGACGCGTCCGAAAGGTCTATTTTATCTATTGCATAGAAGTTTCCGAAAACACCCGCAAGACCTGCAATCGAACGTATTATAAGAAATTTCAGACATCCCTTCTCGGGTCTGAAGCCCGATTTTGCTTTCAGCAGAGCAAAAAGCGCAAAAAACATCGCCACAAAATTTCTGAAAAACACCTTCTGGAGCGTCGGTATATCTCCCGAAACCCTCACAAAGGTATTCATACCCGTAAAGCAAACGGCGGAAAGAACAATGAAAATAACGCCTTTTGCTCTGTTGCTCATTGAATTTAATAATTTCATAATCCTTAAATTATCCGAGCAATTTTTCTATGCAGGCAAGACGAACGCATATGCACAGAAGCTCAGCCGCAAGGTTAAGCTCCTCAACGGGAGGAAAGCTCGGCGCAATGCGTATGTTACTGTCCTTTTTATCATTATTATAGGGATATGTTGCGCCGACTGTAGTAAGCGTTACACCTGCATCTTTGCACAGCTCGCCGACGCGCTTTGCACAGCCGTCCATAACGTTTAGACTGATAAAATATCCGCCTTTCGGAGTAATCCACTCGGCGATGCCCCTGCCGGAAAGTTCCGCATTAAAATGTTCTAAAACCATATCAAACTTCGGCTTGAGAATTTTTGCGTGTTTTTTCATATGAGCGCGGACGCCTTCCGCATCACCGAAAAATTCAACATGGCGGTGCTGATTCATTTTATCATAGCTGATTGTTTGGGCATTGAGACGTTTTTTTATTGAAGCGATATTATTGTCGCTTGCAATAATTGCAGAAACACCCGCTCCGGGGAACGTAATTTTTGACGTTGAGCATACCTCTATAACCATATCCTCGTTGCCGTACTGCGAAAGAATATCAAAAATATTGAGTAGCTCATCTCCGTTATCGTCGAGGTCATGAATACAATAGGCATTGTCCCAGATGATTCTGAAGTCCTTTGCCGCGGGCTTTAACGCCGCAATGCGCCTTACTGTCTCGTCGCTGTAGGTTATCCCTTGCGGATTCGAGTATTTCGGCACACAGAACATTCCTTTAACCGCCTCGTCCTTTATATGTTCCTCAACGGCGTCTATATCAGGTCCATCTTCTTTCATCTCAATATTTACCATCTTTATACCGAAATATTCAAGAATCGTGAAGTGACGGTCATACCCCGGAACAGGGCATAGAAATTTTACCTCCGGCAGACTGCACCAAGGCTTATCGCCTGCGCCGTGAGTAACACACTGGCTGATATAATCAAACATCAGCGTAAGACTCGCATTCGGTCCTACTATAACATTTTCAGGCTGAACGCCCATCAGATCGGCAAAAAGCTTCTTGCAGCTCGGTATACCGTCGAGCATACCGTAATTCCTGAGGTCAACACCGTCCGCAATATAATCGTTGACCTCATTCAGTCCGTTTGACAAATCAAGCTGATCCGCGCCCGGCTTTCCGCGGCTCATATCAAGCTTTAAGCCCTTTGCTTTGAATTTGTTGTAACGTGCAAAAAGCTCCTTTTGTTCGGTTTTTAACTGTTCTGCCGTCATTTTACAATAAAGCTCTGCCATTTATTTATCCCCCATAATAATTTGAATGGGAATATTTTACCACTTTAATACGGATTTTGCAATAATAACTACTCAACAAGTTCTATAAACCACTTCGTTTCCTCCAGAAACAGATAGGTGGGTCTGCCTTCTACGGTGCAGGTGTATCGTATTCCCGCTCCTCCCGATTTGAGCGATGCGGCAGGGCGGACATCCCTTACCCTATCAACTTCAAACCATTCGTCTTCCGTTCTGATTTTCATCGGTATAATTTCGCCGTCAATATCAAAATGCGCGATTACCTCAACATAAATTTTCATATTATATCATATCTCCTTGTATTCTTTGAAATATCCCAAAGGGTGAATGGTGTGGTCATCATGCGGATTGAAACGGCTTAAAACCGTATCTTTAAGCATAGACGCTCTCTGCACCGCGTAATTGCCGAAGCGCTTCCGTATATTATCAACGGCATTCTCTATTTTTTCGAGCTTATCACGCTTTTCAACCGAGCCTGATAAATCAAGCTGAACAGCGTCATCCATATCAAATCCTGAAACGGATATGCCGATGCTTCTGAGCGGATTGGCCCATTTGTAATTTTCGGAAAATATTTTCATGGCGGTATCTATGATTTCCGACGAAACATCTGTGTGCGCTTTCATCTGTCCCTGACGGGTGAAATGATAAAGATTTTTATCTCTGAGCGTTATCGTCACCGTTTTTCCGCGCAGCCCCTGCTCTCTCATTCTGCGTGCAACGCTCTCTCCAAGAACTGTAAAAACCGTTTTGACATCGTCGTCATTCACCATATCACGCGGCGTTGTTGTTGAATTCCCAATGCTTTTTATCTCACGCTCGTCACTCTCGTGCCGTACAAGCGAACAGTCCTCCCCGTTTGCAAAATTATGGAGTATCTCACCGTTTTTGCCGAATACGGAGGTTAAAAAATTGATGTCGGACAGAGCAAGGTCACCTATTGTGTAAATCCCATAGGAATTCAGCTTTCTCGTTGTCGCCGGACCAACGTAGAGCAAATCGCTGCAGGGACTTTTCCAAACAATATCGCGGTAATTTTCTCTGTTGATTGCGGTAACGGCATCCGGTTTCTTGTAATCAGAGCCGAATTTCGCAAAAACCTTGTTCCACGAAATTCCCACGCTTACAGTGATTCCAAGCTCAGCTTTTACACGTTCCTTTATCTGCACGGCAATAGATTCTCCGGATTCAGCCGAGCCTGTAACGTCCACCCAGTTTTCATCAAGACCGAAAGGCTCAATATAATCGGAATAGTCTCTGTATATTTTTTTCGCCATTTCGGAAAACCTCATATAAAGGGGAAAATTCGGAGGAACAATTATTAAATCCGGGCACTTTTCTCTTGCCTTATACAGGGTTTCCCCCGTTTTTATTCCGTACGCCGCCGCAATTTCATTTTTTGTTAGAATGATTCCGTGTCGCGACTCCTCGCTTCCTCCCACGGCGACAGGCTTATTTCTTATTTCAGGCCGATGCAGACATTCGACCGACGCATAGAATTTATTGCAGTCTATATGAAGTATCGTTCTGTCCATTTATATCATCCTTTCGCTATAATGGAACGTTTGTTCTATTGTAAATCCGTTGCGAATATTTGTCAACCTTATTCTTGACTGTCATAAGCAAATAATTTATACTGTAACCATAAAATATGAATGGAGTAAATACATGGCAATCTGCGATATTGCGGCACTCAAGGTAAACATAAAAAATACAGGCGGAAGAACGGAAAGTCAGGCAATTCCCTATCTTGCGGAAAACCAATCCGAGGATCAACCGATAGATATTTTAATTGACGTAGACGAAAAACGGATAAAAAAATCAATGGCTGAACATCCGGAACTTAAACGGGACGACTGGGAATATATGCTCACAGGCTCTGACTTTTATACAAATCTTATAAAATTCAAGGGAATACTTCTTCATTCCTCGTGCGTTGTGGTCGACGGACTTGCATACGCTTTTTCGGCAGACCCGGGGACGGGAAAATCAACGCACACGCAGCTATGGCTGAAGCATTTCGGCAGCAGTGCGCATATACTGAATGACGACAAGCCCGCAATAAGGATAATCGACGGCAAAGTATACGCCTGCGGCACACCATGGAGCGGAAAATACGACTGTTCGACTCCCGAAATCGTGCCTCTTGCCGGAATCTGCTTTTTAGAGCGCAGTGAAACCAACTGGATAAGAAAGGCAGAAACATCAAAGGCGGTATACAATATTTTTTCCCAGACAGTAAGAAAATTAGGCCCTCAAACAATGGAAAAACTTTTCGATGTTATTGAGGAAATTTTCGGTAAAACACCGCTCTGGGAAATGGGATGCAATATCAGTGACGATGCAGTTCTCACCTCCTACAACGCAATGAAACCGTAAATAAATCAACAGATATATATTAAAAGGAAAGGGCAGTTCAAAAAACGAAAAGAGACTGCTCTTTTATGTCAAAAAAACAAAGCAGTTTGTATAATTGTCACAAAATCAACAATGTTTTCTTAATATTTTTCTCAGGTGAATAAATATTGTTAAAATATTGACAATTTGCTATGCTGAGATTATAATTAAATCAATACACATGGCGACACAAACCGCCGTTACGCCTTATCCGCCCACTGATAAGATGAAGCGTTATTTTTACTGTGGGCAGAAAGGATATGAACTCAAATGTCTAAAAAAATAGTTCTTGCCGGCGCATGCCGCACTGCTATCGGCACTATGGGCGGAGCGCTCAGCACAACTCCGGCAGCAGATCTCGGCGCAATTGTTATCAAAGAAGCTTTGAAAAGAGCAGGCGTTCCTGCGGAAGAGGTAGACCACGTTTATATGGGCTGCGTAATCCAGGCAGGACAGGGTCAGAACATTGCCCGTCAGGCGGCGATAAAGGCCGGACTTTCTTATGAAACACCTGCCGTTACAATTAACGTTGTATGCGGTTCGGGTCTTAACTGCGTTAATCTTGCGGCGCAGATGATTCAGTGCGGCGAAGCGGATATTGTTGTTGCAGGCGGAACGGAAAATATGAGTATGGCTCCGTATGCTTTAAAACAGGGACGATACGGCTACCGCATGGGCAACGCTCCTATGATAGACACAATGGTAAATGACGCTCTTTGGGACGCCTTCAACGATTACCATATGGGTATTACAGCTGAAAATGTTTGCGAAAAATACGGCATTACACGTGAGGAACTTGATGAATTCTCCGCAAAAAGCCAGCAGAAATGCGAAAAGGCAATGGCTGAGGGCAAGTTCAACGATGAAATCGTTCCCGTAGAGGTCAAAAAGAAAAAGGAAACCATTATTTTTGATACAGACGAAGGTCCGCGCAAGGGCGTTACTGCAGAAAGTCTTGCAAGGCTTCGCCCCGCTTTCAAAAAGGACGGTATGGTTACCGCTGCGAACTCCTCAAGCATCAACGATGGCGCAGCGGCTATCATTGTTATGAGCGAGGAAAAGGCAAAGGAACTCAATGTTAAGCCGATGGCGACTTGGGTATACGGCACTCTTGCCGGCGTTGCCCCCGAAATAATGGGTGTTGGCCCTGTTGCTTCAACAAGAAAAGCACTTGCGAAAACAGGTATGAGCATAGACGATTTTGACCTCATTGAGGCTAACGAAGCATTTGCCGCTCAGTCAATCGCTGTAGGCAGAGATCTCGGCTTTGACCAATCAAAGCTTAACGTAAACGGCGGTGCAATCGCTTTGGGTCATCCGGTAGGCGCATCAGGCTGCCGTATTCTTGTAACTCTACTCCACGAAATGGAAAAGAGAGACGCGAAAACAGGTCTTGCGACACTCTGCATAGGCGGAGGAATGGGCTGCTCAACAATCGTTAAAAGAGACTGATACGAGGTACGTGTATGGAATTTGTCAATTATGAGATAAACGGCGCAGTTGCCGTTTTAACAATCAACCGCCCGAAGGTTCTCAACGCTCTGAACAGCGCTGTTCTTGATGAAATTGAACAGACTATAGACGAAATAGATACAGATGAGATTCGCGCGCTCATAATAACAGGCGCAGGTGAAAAATC
>CANPXD010000087.1 GCA_947585615.1 uncultured Clostridia bacterium | reverse complement strand
ACGTTCTGTACCAATTTAGCCAACGCGGGAATGAACCCGAAAGCGTTACAGTACATCATGGGACATTCCAATATCACCATGACGCTGAACTACTACGCGCACGCTACATTCGCTTCCGCAAAGGCAGAAATGGAACGTCTTGCCGCATAGCCGGGACAAGGTTTTACTACTTTGTTTACTACCTTTGAGAGAGAAAACCTAAAAAGTTTTGAGGGTATATGTGAACTTCTCCCCATATCAAAAATGCCGGGAAAGCCCGAAAATACGGGCTATACCGACATTTAAGAACTTCTAAAGAGATAATCAAAATTCCTATCTAATTTTTATAGAAAAAGATACAAAATCTGCGTAAAAACGGCTGAACAAAACAATTCAGCCGTTTCATAATTTAAGCTGCGGAAGCTTTAAACGTTTCAAAAAAGAACTCTCTATATGTTCGCTGCTTAATTGAACAAAACCGAACAGTGGAATTCAACTGTTCGGTTTCATATCTTGTCCTTAATTTTTTGCTCTACTCCAACATTTGAAATTAAGCAACAATTTATTTATTTTTTCTCAGATGCCTGAAAAATTCAGTCAAAAGCAACGCGCATTCCTCTTCGTCCACACCACCGACTATTTCAGGTTTATGGTTGTAGGGAAAATCATTAAAGTTTACAACAGAGCCGAAAGAACCGGCCTTTTTGTCATAAGCTCCGAAAATGACCTTTTTGATGCGCGAATTTATTATCGCGCCTGCACACATCGGGCATGGCTCAAGTGTTACATACATTTCGCACTGCCAAAGCCTCCAGCCTCCGAGCCTGCGGCAGGCCTTGTCTATAGCTTCTATTTCGGCGTGGTAAAGAGCATTTTTCCCAAGCTCGCGCCTGTTCCTGCCCTCGCTAACAACAATATCGTCTTTGACCACAACAGCTCCCACGGGCGTTTCACCCTCAGCTGCGCTTTCTTTGGCAAGCTCAAACGCTTTTTTCATAAATTTATTCATGTTAAATTTTTTCTATTGTCGTAAAGGTAAAGGATATAAGGAAAATAAAGGGAATAATCATACCGGGTACAAAGAAAAATGAGCATATTTTCTTCCAGGTTGAATTTGCATACGGTTCGGGCGGCTTTTTCATTGGTCTTTTAAACTGCCCCTTAAGCAGCAAATAAATAATAGAGATTATACCCACAGCAAACCATAAGACAAAAAGAACGTATGTTGAAACCTCCTGTGCCTTGTCGCCGAAAAGATACCCGAACAAATCTGCAAAAACACTTATTCCATTGTTGAACGCATGAACAAACACTGCGGGAACAATGCTGTTTGTTTTAATAGTAATATAGCCGAGTATAAGACCTACAAGTGTTGCAAAAACAAATTGCAGCACATTTCCGTGAAGAAGTCCGAAAACTATGGAAACCGCAACAACTCCGAAAGCTTTGCCGTATTTTTTCAGAAGTCCCAGCGTGCAACAGCGCATGGCAAACTCCTCACATATAGCAGGAATTAAAGCTGTGCTCACAATGCTTTCAATACAGGCAAACAGAGATTCCGGCTCTGCCATATCGACCTGAACAAGCTGATAGCCAAAGATTGACAGCACGGTCATTAAAAATGAAACGGCATAGTCGGCTCCTAAGCAGCATATCATTCCGAATCCGACCCACGCGCATAATCTGACAAATGGCAGCCGTTCTGACGGGATAAGGTCCGATTCGTATTTTTTTCTGTTTGCATATGCCATTATGCCAAATGGAATAATAAGCGCCGCAACTTCTATAGCTAAAGTGTTAAAGGTGTTCTGAAAAAGCAGTGACGAATTATATAAATCATAAAGTCCCAGTCCCATAACTGCGGAAACTAAGAAAAGCTGACACAAAAGAAAAACAGTTATCAGTATTCCGACAATATTTCCGAGCTTTTTTATCTGTTTTCTCTGTTCAAGCGCTTTGTTCTGATAAAACATATTTCGCCGGAATGACTCGTCATACTGACGTCTGTTTTCATAATTGAAATCCGGCGGCTGATAATAATAATCCAATTACTTTCCTCGATTTCTCACCGATTATCAGTCAAGCTGAGCGGCGATTTTTTTTATATATGCTTTGAGTTCGTCTTTCGTTTCCCTGTGCTGAAGTCCGACCTCGATATTTGCTTCAAGAATACCGAATTTGTTTCCCATATCATAGCGTTTGCCCTCGTATTCTACAGCAATAACGCCCTTGGTCTGAGCAAGAGTTTTCATTGCGTCCGTAAGCTGGAGTTCATTTCCCGCTCCGAGCGGCGTTTTCTCAAGAATACTAAAAATCTCAGGAGGAAGAACAACTCTTCCGAGAATAGAAAAGTTACCCATAATTTCTTCCGGCTTCGGCTTTTCAATCATATCGGTACAGTCATAGCAGTTCCCCTCAATATGCTCCGTTTTAAGAGAACAGTATTTTGTGATGGCAAGACCGGGAACTTCCTTGACGCCCACAACACCTTTTCCGTATTTTTCATACGCATCGCAGAGCTGCTTTGTAGCAGGCGTCTTTGAAATGATAACATCGTCTCCGTAAAGAACCGCAAAAGGTTCATCTCCTATAAAGTTCTTTGCACAGAGAACGGCGTGACCGAGACCCTTTGTTTCCTTTTGTCTGAGAAAATAAATATTCCCAAAATTCGAGCAAGCCATAACATCGTCATAGATCGCTTTTTTGCTTTCGTTCCCGGCAAGCTTTGCCTCAAGCTCAAAAGCATGGTCGAAATGATCCTCGATAGCGCCCTTGTTTCTGTTTGTTATAACAAGGATTTCCTCGATTCCCGATTGGAATGCCTCCTCAACAATATACTGAATCGCCGGTTTATCAACAATATTCAGCATTTCCTTCGGCACTGCCTTAGACGCCGGAAGAACTCTTGTTCCCATGCCTGCTGCCGGTATAATTGCTTTTCTTATTTTCATAATAACACCACTGCCTTTCTGCAACAAAAAATACTTTAATTTTTAAATTTACGGCAAAAATCCCGAAATTATATTGACTGCCAAAAGCGCGATAAGAGGAGCAAATACACTCACTCCACCCTGACGCGCAATAAGCTGATTTCTGATTTCATCCGTACTCATATCATGATCGTACATCTCCATAAGGGAGCCGGCAAGTGAAAAAGCTTCGTTGTTTTCAAGCTTTTCATCAACTGTTTTTACTATATTTATAACTTTTTTTCGATAAATGGAATCGGCAATGAGTGCTGACACAAAATGGATAACGGCGATCGCTGACATAATAATCACGGAAGCAAGCATTGCCTTGCCGTACTCTGCGGTCTGAGACAGCTTCGTCATAGCGTCCAATTGCTGCGAGGCGTCCTTTATATTAAACACTTTTTCAAAGCTGTTCATAACAGAAGTAAGTTCCTTGGAAAAGAACGTATATACTATAAGTCTGCACGCAATTTGAATTGCCAAGGCAATCGTTCCCGGAAGATAGAGTTTTCTGAAAAAGAAATAATACGGACCGAATATAAACGCGCTCCAGTTCCAGTTGATTTTCCTGTTTTTCTTGAACTTTATTAAATATTTGAGTGGGTTGACCCCCAAAACAATCGCCGCATCTTTCAGCTTTACACCGTCAATTTTATCGCTTGAATTTTCAATTTCACTATTCGCGCCATTATTTTGATTCGTTGCAAACGGAAATGTAAACTGACCCGATGCGGCATTCTGCTGACGAGCGCCGCAATTCGGGCAGGTTGATGCGTCCGTCGGAATTTTCTCATTGCAGACGGGACAAGTTTTCAAACTTTCGGTTTCTTCCCCAACTTTATCGGGAGAATAAAACACGTCGGCGTTATTTGCTTCCGTTTTTGGTGTGGAAGCATTGCTCTCAGACTCTCTGTTGAAAAGATAATCCGTGTTATGAAGCGAAGTGTTGACGCATTTTCCGAGTTTTTTATAACATTCTCTGTGGTGAGGCGTTCCGCATTCCGGACACGTTACCACATCGTCGCCATCGTGAAAAGTCTCACCGCAAACCGGACATTTTATATTATCGTATAATGACATTGCCTGCTCCTGTAAAATATTTACTATTCTAAAATATGATAATTAAACTTATTATACTTGTCTTATAATAAAAAATCAATATAAAATGATTATATTTAAATATTTAAGGCTCAAGAAATCCCCACTTTTTATCCTTTTCGGAAAGTATCAGTTCCATACCGTCGGGAATCGGCCATTTTATTGCAAGCGTCGGATCGTTCCACGCAATCCCGCTTTCGTCATTCGGGTGAAAAAAGTCTGTAACCTTATAGCAGAATTCGGCATAATCGGAAAGAACGAGGAAGCCGTGTGCAAAACCCTCAGGAATATAAAACTGCTTTTTATTTTCAGCTGAAAGCTCAATGCCGAACCATTTTCCGTATGTTTGGCTGTTTTTTCTCAGATCGACTGCGACATCCCATACCTTTCCTGTTATTACGCGCACAAGTTTTCCCTGTGGATAGTTTATCTGCCTGTGAAGTCCGCGCAGAACGCCGCAGACAGAAGCACTCTGATTGTCCTGCACAAATTCTCTCGTAAACCCGGCTTCTTCAAGTTCCTTTTTATTGTATGTCTCCATAAAATAACCGCGGTTATCCGAGAAAACGGCAGGCTCAACTACCATAAGTCCGTCAATTCCACCGACGTTTTTTTCTACCTTTATCTTTCCCATTATGATTTTTCTCCTGTTTCTGCAAGGTATCTTGAAAGAGCGTCCTGCCAGTGGGGCAGCCTTTCAAACCCCATTTCCGCAAGCTTGTCTTTATTAAGGCGGCTGTTCTGAGGTCTTCTTGCGGGCGCATTGTATTCATCAGCAGTAATCGGTGCGACTTCAACACCTGTGATTCCTGCCTGCCTCAATATTTCAAGTGTAAACTCGTACCAACTGCATATACCTTCGTTTGAAGCGTGATATATTCCGTATTTATCTGTAACAATCATATCGGCGAGAAGTGTGGACAAGTCGCGCGTATATGTCGGTGAACCGAACTGATCGCAGACAAACGACAGTTTTTTATTTGACGCGGCAAGCCGCAATACTGTTTTTACAAAATTTTTTCCAGCTATACCATAAACCCACGAGGTGCGCACGATAAAATATTTTTCAAGCTGCTCAACAGCAAGCTCACCCTCGTACTTTGTCTGCCCGTAAACATTCAGCGGCGCTCTTTTATCATTGGGATTCCACGGTTTTTCACCGCTCCCGTCAAAAACGTAATCCGTAGACATATACATCATCACAGCTGAAATTTCTCGGCAGACTGCCGCAACATTTTCAGTGCCTGTCTTATTCACAAGGCGGCATATCTTTCCGTTTTCGCTCTCCTCCGCGGCGTCAACAGCAGTCCATGCGGCACAGTGGATTACTGCGTCGGGCATTTCCTTATGCAGTATGCAGCTCACAGAATGGATGTCCGTTATATCCATTTCTTCCTTGTCAACACCGATGACTGTATGACCTCTTCCGATTAATTCAAAAACAATATCGGAGCCAAGCTGTCCTTTAGCTCCCGTAACTAAAATTTTCATATGCCCTTACCGCTCATTAATTGTGACTTCTTGATTGTCTATCCAATACAGACGCTTATTCCTCAAGTCTTTCTCCTCCCGCCTTTGTTTCCGCAACCTTTTTAAGGTAGTCTCCATAAGGCGATTTTCCGTATTTATCAGCACTTTCAAGAAGCTGTTCTTTTGTTGTCCACCCGTTTAGATACGCTATTTCCTCCGGTACGGATATATTAACCGACTGCCGTTTCTCAACCAGCTGAACGAACTGCGATGCTTCAAGTAGACTGTCCATCGTTCCTGCGTCAAACCAGATAAAGCCTCGAGAAAGAATCTCGACATTAAGTTTCCCTTCTTCAAGATAAAGCCTGTTAAGATCGGTTATTTCAAGCTCACCTCTTGCAGACGGCTTTACTTTTTTTGCCATTTCAACAACGCGGTTGTCATAAAAATACAGACCCGTTATGCAGTAATTGGATTTTGGATTTTCGGGTTTTTCTTCAACTGAAAGCACTTTGCCGTTACGATCAAATTCAACTATACCGAAGCGCTTAGGATCTTCAACTGCATAACCAAAAATCGTTGCGCCGTTTGTATTGGCGGCAGCATTTCTGAGCAATTCCGAAAGACCGCCGCCATAAAAGAAATTGTCTCCGAGAATCATTGCGCAGGAATCGCCGTCTATGAATTCCTCACCTATAATGAATGCCTGCGCGAGTCCGTCGGGCGACGGCTGCTCTCTGTATGAAAGATTCATTCCGAACATTTTACCATTGCCGAGCAGATTCTCAAATCTCGGCAGATCCGCCGGCGTTGAAATAATAAGAATATCCTTTATTCCCGCAAGCATCAGTGTGGAAAGAGGATAATATATCATTGGCTTATCATATATAGGCAAAAGTTGTTTTGACGTTACCCTCGTGTTGGGATAAAGCCTTGTTCCCGAGCCTCCTGCCAGAATTATTCCTTTCATATTATCACACAACCTTTGCACAAAAGCACGCCTTTTGGCACACACATCAGAAATTTCGGAATTTTTCAGACAAAATTCTAATTTAAGTATATATTAAAAAACGCTGCCCGTCAACATCGCATACATTTCAAAACAGAAAAATTGCCTGCTGTTTTCCGCTTCATCTTTATAGCAGTCGGTTTAAAAACAATGCTCTGCCATAACAGAATGACAGAACCCAAGGAGACTACGATTTATTTGCTTTCATGGTACCTTTTATGACCATAACAACTCCGGAAATGCCGAGAATTACAGCTGCCCCGATAAAACCCTTTGCAACAGGTGAC
>CANPXD010000086.1 GCA_947585615.1 uncultured Clostridia bacterium | reverse complement strand
GCGAAGAAACAATGCGCAAATTTCTCGGTCCGCCGCTTGAACAGTCTTTCAGGCAGCATTGCGGCTTTTCAGCTGAAAATGCAAAAAGAGCGGTTGAGTATTACAGAGAATATTTCCGCAAAAAGGGTATGTTGGAGAATACCGTCTATGACGGAATTGAAGACGCGCTTGCCGAGCTTAAATCCCTCGGGAAAAAGCTGATTGTAGCAACTTCAAAGCCTGAGCCGTTCACAAACAGAATACTTAATCACTTCGGCTTGCAGAAATACTTTGACTTCATCGCAGGCTCAGAACTGGACGGAACACGATGCAATAAAGATGAAATAATTCAATATGCCCTGAAATCGTGCGGCATTACGGACTTATCCTCAGTTGTAATGGTGGGCGACAGGGAACACGATATTATCGGCGCAAAAAAGTCGGGAATAGATTCAATCGGCGTTCTCTATGGCTATGGAAATTTAAACGAACTGAAAAACGCAGGCGCGGATTATATCGCAGAAAACGTTTCGGATATAGTAAATATAATTAAAAGACTGAATTCTTGAAAATGAAATTGAAAACGGAGGAAGAATGATTCAGAGATACTGGAATGATTGAAGGTGAAATGATATGAACGCGGTTGTGTTTGATATGGACGGCCTTATGTTTGACACCGAAAGGCTGTGTATAAAGATTTGGGATTATGCAGGAGAAAAGATGGGAATAGGCAAAGCGGGCTATATGGTTTATAAAACGCTCGGCATAAGAGCGGACGAGGCTGTTAAACTGATGCACGCAGAGTTAGGGGATTATGACGACAAAAAATTCAATATGCTTTGCCGTGAATACAGAAAGGCGTACTTCGCGGTGAATACCGTTCCCGTCAAAAAGGGTCTTTATGAACTGCTTGAATATTTAAAATGCCATTCCTTCAAAACGGCGGTTGCCTCGTCAACAGACAGAAACGGGGTGCTTTTTAATCTGAAAAGCGCTGAAATAGAAAATTATTTTGACGTTGTTGTAAGCGGCGAGATGGTTGAAAAATCAAAACCGGATCCCGAAATCTATCTTGAGGCGTGCCGCCTTTTAGGTGAAAATCCGGAGGAATGCTTTGCGCTTGAAGATTCAAAAAACGGCATAATATCTGCGTATAACGCGGGCTGCAAAACCGTTATGATTCCCGATTTGTGGCAGGGGGACTCTGAAACAGACAAAATGCTTTTTGCTAAATATAACGATTTGCTGTTTTTTAAAAAATATCTGGAGAGCGGCAGCAAATGGGAAAAAATTATTAATTTGATTTAAGATGAAAACAGGGGGAAAAAGATATGGAAAATGACATTGTAATCGAGGAAATCGGTATAGACGATTACCCGAAATGTGATAATATCTGGGATATGAAGAAATGCCCGTTTACACAGGATTTTATGAAACAGATAGACGAGGGCAGCAGGACGGTTTTTATTTATAAAATTGACGGTGAATTTATCGGTGAAATTGATCTTGTAACAAAAAGTGAAGACAGCGATTACACAATAGACGGAATACGCTGTTATCTTTCACGTCTCATAGTGAAAAAGCAATACAGGAACAAGGGTGTCGGCAGCGCGCTTATGGATTATTTCATAAATAAGGCGATTGCCGAGGGATTTTCCGAAATATCGCTTGGTGTTGACTGCGGAAATCTTAATGCGGTACACCTATATGAAAAATTCGGCTTTGAGGTTTTCAAAAAGGGCGAAGATGAATACGGCGAATACTTTAAAATGCTCAAAAAGCTGGTTTGATTTCTATAGTTCAGGAGAAAATATGAAGGTAATTTTTTGGGATTTTGACGGAACACTGGTTTATTCAAATCCTCTTTGGAGCGGCAGCGTTTATGCGGCGCTCAAAGAAACCGACGGCAGCACCGAGGTGCGCTTTGAGGATGTGCGAAAGCATATGGCATACGGCTTTACCTGGCACACACCGAATGAGGATTACAGAAATATAACGGGGGACAGATGGTGGGAGTTTATGCGACGCCATTTTTACGACAGCTATATAAAACTCGGTGTTCCGGAAAATACTGCCTGTTCTGCGGCGGATAAAGTCAGAAGCATTATTTTAAAAAAGGAAAATTACACAATTTACGATGACGCCGTTTCCGCCTTGCATACCTTAAAGGAAAAAGGTTTTGTAAATGCCGTTCTCTCAAACAATTATCCCGAGTTGGAGGATATACTGAAGCGCCTCGGTCTGCGCGGATATTTTGACAGTGTAACGGTTTCTGCCGTTGAAGGATATGACAAACCGCGCAGAGAACTGTTTGAAATTGCCAAATCAAAATATCCCGATTCACGGTATTATATGATCGGAGACAGCGAAGTCGCCGATATTGCCGGCGGAAACAGCGCCGGGATGACCACGATTTTAGTACACAAAGACTTTTGCAGCGAGGAGGCGGATTATTGTTTTGATACTTTAAGCTCTGCGGCAGATTTCCTTATAAATCAAGAGGAAAACAGATGATAAAATGTATTGCTTTTGCCTGCGTAAGTTGATTTCCATTGGAACAGGCTCAGTTGATGCCGCCGAAAAAGACTTAATGGCAAGAATATAGGTGTATCATCTCTCCAATCGGAGGAATTTCTCACTGCAATTTGACAGAGCTGCTTTTGTTTCTTATAATTGAAGTGTCATTTATGGGAAGCAAAACCTCTTTTCAAAAATGGTTGATGATAGTTGAAAACGGTATTAAACGTATGTGTATGTTGTACTGTTTTTGATTTTGAGAGTTTGCCGAGTGTGAAGCATTTGGTTTATTAAAGGAGAAATACCTATGCCCGAAAATGTAAATGTCAAAACGCAGAGAATGGCAATTATTGATTATTTGAAAGCCTTTTTTATTGTCTGCGTTATTTTAGATCATTCAGGCGTCTTTCGGAAAGACAGTGCTTTTTTTCTTTTTGTTATTCAAATGGCAGTGCCCTGTTTTATGGTGCTGAGCGGTTATACCTTCGCTTATTCCGCGGGGGGGGGTTCACTATCCGAATTATATAATATAAGGAAAATGAGTAAACGCTTTCTGCGTTTTACAATACCGTACTGCACCTGCTATGTATTGCTTTTTATTCTCATGCTTGTTTTGAACCGTCCTCTGGATTACAGAGGCTACATTTATTCGTTCTTTTTCGCAAGTTTTGGTAAAGGTGCCTACTATTTTCCCATTATGATAGAATTTTTAGTTGTGTTTCCGATCCTGTATCGCCTGATAGACGGATTTGCGGAAAAAGGTTTGGTATTGGTTGCAGGAGCAAATCTTTTATTTGAAATTGCATCGCCTCTTATACCCGATTCCGTTTATCGGATTTTGATTTTTCGTTATATTACGATGATTGCATCCGGAATCTATATGCGTCTCTGTTTGTCTGACGAAACAAGAAAAAAACAGATAAAAAAGTCTGCGCAGATATGGATGGTGCTGCTTGGCGCGGCGTATATAGGATTGCCGAAAATCCATTATACTTATAGAATATTTACCACAAGTTGGAACGGAACATCAATGGTTACGGCGCTTTTTGTGTCACCGATTATCTATTTTCTTCTGAAAAAATTCGAGCAGGCAGCAGCGCGTTGGTGGGAAAAACTCATTCAGCGTATCGGGCAATCTTCGTATCATATTATGTATACCCAACTGATTTGGTACTGTGTAATAGATTTTCAAAAGTTTTGTTCATTTATGCCCTCGGCGGCTGTCGGCTCTGTCACAGCAATCTGGGTTGCCGCATCTGTTGTTGTCAGTGTTCTGACCGGAATGGTGTTCTTTTATGCTGACCGCGTCTTTTTTTCAGTACTTTTTCGTAAAAAAATATTTTTCGGAAGGAATAAAGCTTATGTGGAAAATAGAGAATGACCATTCGAGACCCGTAATAACTGCTCAGGCGCATATAAACGGCTGCCACAGAGATGCTGTTTTGAATCTTCCGCAGACGGCACTGCTGTTTTTTATGCACGGAGGCATTGAATTTGTAAACAAAAATTATCAAACTAAAATGTATCGGGATAAATTTCCGCGTTTTCTTAAATCATGTGCGATATATCGCTTCGTCAATTATGATATTTGTTTTCTTGACGGCGGCTGCGGCGCACCGCAGGCGGCAGATACGCTTGAAACACTTGCGGCACTCGGGGTAAAAAACGTAATTTCTGTAGGAATGTTCGGTGCGTTTTCGGATAAAACCGAAACGGGAGACATAATTGTTCCCGATAAGGCTTTTGTTGAAGAGGGAACGTCGCTTCATTATTATGGTGAAATTGAATATTCTCAACCGCAGAAAGATTTGCTGCGTCTTGCTCTTAATAATATAGAAAACGCGAAGACTTATCCGATCGTTTCAACAGACGCAGTATACAGGCAGACCTTTCTCAAAGAGAATTTTTGGCGCAAAAAAGGAATTGTCGGAGTTGATATGGAAACATCTGCGCTTTTCAGTGTAGGAAAAATATTAGAAATGAATGTTGTTTCCGTGCTTATAGCGTCAGACAAGCACCCTCTGTATGAAAATGAAGAAAAATGGAAGTGGAAAATGACTTCCGATAAGCGAAAGGAATTTTTCGGAAAATGTATTCAATTTGCTTTTAGCATATAGCGCGAAAATCAGGGACGCCCTTATTCCAAGGCGTCCCTGTAATTATGTTTTATTCATTTCTGTCGTCAAGAATATTGCCGTTCTCAACATTAGGCATTATTAGAGAGTTTAGCTGAAAATCCCACAGTTTTTCCGATCCGTATTTCGTTATATGATTTCTCTTTATTACCTGACTCAGCCTGATGCCGTTGTTTCTCCAAACCACTCCGTTTGTGGCGTCGTTCAGAATTGTCGGTTGAACATTGTCCATGGAATGGGCAAATTTAGCTTCAGGCGTTTCATTCTCCTCAAATTCAAGCCATAAACCGTGAAACCTTTCCGCCTGATCGTGCGGCAAAAGACCGAACAGTCTATCCGCCGCTTTTTGTTCACGCTCGTGCTGTGTTTTTTTGCCCTCTTCGTCATAGGCATATGTGTCGCCGGAGTCAATCTCAACAATGTCGTGAATCAAAATCATCGTCAGTGTTTTTAACAGGTCTATGTCTTCGTTTGAATATTCGGAAAGCAATATGGCCATTATAGCCATATGCCAAGCGTGTTCTGAGTCATTTTCATATCTTTTGGAGTTCGCTACAAGCGTTCTGCGCTCAATATACTTTTCTTTGTCGATTTCCCTGATAAAATCCATCTGCTTTGCGAGTCTGTCGTCCGATTTTATGGTATTCATTTTTCCCCTCATTTTATTTCGTGTATTTTATTGAATACTGCCGTCATCTTTTTGCTTATTTCCAGATCGGTGTGCAGCGAACCGAAATACCAGTGAAAATAATCAACGTTCTTCATAAGTTCCTGAAGATAAGTGTTCAGCGGTGTAAGCTGAACGAAACTGTTTGTGTGAAGCTTCAGGAAGTCCTTTGCGATGGCAGGAGCTTCATATGTGAGAATGTAGTTCACATGATATTCGGAGTCCCTGAGATTTTCGCCGGCAGTCTTGATTTCCTCTTCGTTCGGCATTTCCTCTTCCCACCACGATATGCCCTTTTCTCTCATATCGCGGTCTTCGCTTTCTCCGCCGCCCATAACAAAAAAAGTTTTGTTTTCAAGAGTGAATATTTCACCTCGCATAAGATGAAAAATATTGTCTGCGATCTTATGTGTGTTTCCGCCTTTCCATCTGTAGGGCGTATAGGAATTCAGTATATCAAAATTTTCGTGAGCGCCGTCAAGAAAACAGACAGTGTATTTTTTTGCTTTCAGCAGCTCAAGGTTTTTCTTTTCTTTCTGGTCTTCGGGATTCCATAAAAATCCGAAATCACCGCAGATAATCAGATAATCTTTCTCTCCGAGCTTCTTTAAAGCCGGATTTTTAAAAAACGAAATATCTCCATGAGTGTCGCCGGTAATATAAATCATATTTTTTCACCGAAAAATTAAAATTGGACTTTTAAACGTGTTATAAAAATGTTAAACTGTTAATATAATATATTTTGTTGTAAAAGGTGTCAAGTTTTATGAAGAAAAAAATCGGGATGGTTCTGTCCTTTTTAACAATATTATTGGTAGTATTAATTCCTTTTTCGGCTCAGTCCGCTGTCTATGCGCCGGATATAGATATGTATTCCGATGCGTACATACTTGTAAATCTCGATGATGAATCCAATCCCGTGGTGGCGCAGAAAAATCCCGATAAGATTATGTATCCCGCGTCGCTTACTAAAATCGTTACGGCAATGGTTACGCTCAATAATGTTTCGGACCTTTCCGCCACTGTGACTGTTTCCCAGTCGGCATACAATATACTGCTTGGCACGGGAGCGCAGATTGCCGGTCTGAAAGTCGGGGATACTTTAACGATAGAACAGCTTTTGTATCTCACGCTTGTCCACTCTGCCTGCGACGCCACCGAGGTGCTTGCGGAATATGTGGGCGGCACAAGAGACGCATTTATTAAAATGATGAACGAATATGCCGCATCTCTCGGTTGTACATCCACCAATTTTGTTAATCCCGACGGACTTCACGATGATAATCACTACACGACAGCTTCCGATATGATGAAAATGTCTCTTGACGCTATAAAAAATGATACATTTATGAAAATGGCGACAACAGTGCAGTATAAATATAACGACGTCAATTTCTATCACACAAATTTAATGCTTCGCTCCAACTATAAGTCTTATTATTATGAGTATGCCGAAGGAATAAAAACAGGCTCGACAAGCGAGGCGGGCTATTGCGTGGTAACAAAGGCAAGCAAGGACGGCTACAATTATCTTGCCGTTGTTATGGGCGCACCCGTAATAGATTACAATGATGACGGCTACAAGGAAAAATGCTCGTTCATTGACGCGGCATCCCTCTTCAAATGGGCGTTTAACAGCCTGAAATTCAGCACTGTTGTTGAGGAGGGAGAGGTGCTTTCAGAAGTTGCGGTTAAAAACGGGAAGGACGCAGATTCCGTTCAGCTTGTTGCAGATAAAAGGGTAACGACGATAGTTATGTCAAGTCTTGATAAATCCACTGTTATAATTGAGCCTGTTGACAAGCCCGGGGAAATTTCGGCTCCCGTTAATAAGGGCGATATAATAGCCAAGGCAAACGTAATTTACGGCGGAGAAATCATAGCGCAGGTGGATTTGGCTGCTTCGCGGGATATTGAGCTTTCAACTTTTCTTACCG
>CANPXD010000085.1 GCA_947585615.1 uncultured Clostridia bacterium | reverse complement strand
ACCTTGCGCTTTATATCAACACACTCAAAAATTAAATCCTCAATAAAATCACATACATTTTCATTTTCTATGCGTTCAAAAAGCTTTTTGGATTTTATGCAGCCGTATTTAATTACCTCTCCCATTCCGTCGCTGAAAAAGTGATCCGGCAGAGTTTCAAGCAGCTGAGGATCAATCAATACGAGCGACGGCTGGTGAAACGCACCGCAGAGATTTTTTCCCTGCGGCAAATCGACTGCGGTTTTTCCGCCGACCGATGAATCGACCTGGGAAAGAAGCGTGGTCGGAATCTGAATATACTTTATACCTCTCAGATAAACTGCCGCCGCGAAGCCTGCCATATCACCGCAGACTCCGCCGCCGAGTGCGACAACCGAATCCTCGCGCGTGAATCCGCTTTTGGCGAGGAACTCAACGATCTCTGTTACGGTTCTTGTTGTTTTGGAGCTTTCGCCTGCCGCAAAAATAAAACGGAACACCTCGAAGCCATTGATTTCGAGACTTTTCCTGACTGTTTCAAAATAGAGCGGTGCAACGTTTGAATCGCTGATAACCGCAACCTTTTTGCCGGTTAAAACATTTTTTATAAATTTTCCGCAGTCTTTTAATATTCCCTTTTCGATAAATATATCATAGAAATCCGAAATCTTTACCGTCAGCTTTTTCATCAACCAATTTCCTCTTTGATTTTATTTGCCCTGTCCATAAGCTCTATCAGGCTTTCCCTGTTTTCATTTGAAATCGCCGCTCTGAATTTCATAAGATTATCCGAAAGATCATCAATTTCACTGATGAGCGGTTCCTTGTTTGCGATAAAAAGCTCGCTCCACATTTTGCCGTTTATTCTCGCTACGCGCGAAACATCACGGTATGAGCCTGCCGAAAAACCGGGATGCTGCGGCGCAAGAGGACTGAGCACATAGGAACAGGCAAGAACGTGCGCAATCTGGGACGTAAAAGCAATCATTTCATCGTGATGCTCCGGAGTGGTGACAACCGTGCGCCTGAAACCCATTTCCTTTGCAAGTTCAACAAGCGTGTCCGTTTTCGCTTTCGGCGCGTCAGTCGGAGTGCAGATAAAAGACGCGTTATCAAACAGCGTCGGCAGGCTTGCGTCGTATCCCGATACTTCCCGTCCTGCCATAGGATGAGCGCCGATGTAAGTAAAATCAAAGCTTTCTTTCTCGAGCGCACGGCATATTCTTGTTTTAATGCCGCAGCTGTCCGTCACAATACTGCCTTTTTTGAATTTGTCCCTGTTCTCAAGCACAAACGGCACGATTGCTTCGGGATAGAAATTGATTATCGTAATGTCTGCACGCGAGAGCAGATCGTCAAGATTTCCCGTTTCATCTATCACACCGTCTGCAAGTGCCTTATCCGTTACAGTCTGTGTTCTGTTCCAGCCAAGCACATAATGTTTTGTATTCTTTTTTAACGTTTTGGCAATACTCGCTCCGATGAGACCGAGACCTGCAACAAGAATCTGCATACACATACTTCCGCTTATATCATAATCTCTTATATAATAATATATAAATTATTATAAATCAAGAACTCAGGCAATATAATTTATACATATATAATAAAATAGGCAGGATAACCTGCCTATCGGACTGTTGATAAAGTGTTCTGAACACGCCGAAATAATAAAAAGCTATGACATATCTGCAAATTAAGATATCGTTAAATCAGCGCAGACCCCTTACGGCTTTTTCACCGCCCGGAATTTCATCTCCGTTGGGAGGATTGCCGCCGGGGCGAAAGTCTCCTTCATTCGGACGCTTATTTTCTCCTCCCCGTCCCGTACCGCCCATGGCGTTCTGACCCGTGCTGCTGTAAATCGTGTCGCTCATCGTAATTTCCGTTTCCTGCCCGTTGCAGGTCAGAATATAATTTTCTCCTTTTTCAAGAGCGGAGCAGCTTATTAGCACCGAGCCGAAACTTTTTGCGGCGGTATAGCTCAGCAGTGTTTCTCCGCTGCTGTTTTTCAGCAAAAGCTCACTGCCTGCGGCGCCTTGTGCGCCTATAAGCATGGAACACTGCGTGCCGCCTGAGAAATTCTGTGCCATTCCTATATCACCAACCGCAACAACCGTTCCTCCGCTGATTTCAGCGGTTCCGCCGTAATCAAGAGCGCCGTTTCCGCTGTTTTCAGGACCATCAATATAGATTTCACCGCCTGTAACGATTATATCTCCGTTTGAATCTATACCGTCTCCTTCGGAATCAATTTTTATTGTTCCTCCCGAAATCTCAACAGAGCTTGTTCCGTCTGAAGCAAACGGATTCCCCGAATCGGTTTCTGAGCTTCCGCTCGCCGCATTGATGCCGTCATCGCTTGATTTTATGGTAATGTCTCCGCCTGAAATATTAAGAGCTTCTCCTTCAAGTCCTTCACTGCACTGAGAAATATTGACTGTTCCTCCGGTTATGACAAGTGCTCGCGTGGTGTGGAGCGCGTCGTCTCCGGCTGAAATGCGCAGTTCTCCTCCCGAAATATAAACAAATCCCTTTGTATTGCTGTTGTCGTCCTCATACTTGCAGTGCAGAGCATCCTCTTGGGCATTAAGGTTAAAAGTTCCGCCTGCTATTCTGATACTGTTCTTTGCCTGCAGGCAATGTTCCTTTGCGTTCAGGCTGTAAACGCCGCCCGTAAATTTCATATCCTTTTTAGAGACTATCGTATGCCCGTATGCGGCGTTGATTTCAAGGCTTCCCGAGCCGTTGAATGTAATATCCTCCTTTGAAAAGATAACCGAATCAATGTTGTTGTCATCAATCGCAATAAAATCGTCCTTGTTTGAAAGCGTGTTGCTTGTTCCCTCAGCCAGAGTAATAAACGTCTTTGCCGCTGCTTTTATATAAATTGCCGCGCTTGTGTCGCAGTTTATCTGAGCATTGCTGAGAACAAGCTGCACCTTTTCTGTATCGTCTGTGTCAACAACTATCTGCCCGTTTTCAAGGCTTCCGGAAATTATATATACACCCGAAGCTTTGACAGTCACCGAGTTGCCTTGAATTTCAACCCTTTCGGAATCACTTGACGAAATTTCGTTTTCAAGCAAAATTTTTACAGCGCTGCTTTCGGCATACGAAAAATCATAATCCCTGTCTGTAAAAAGTTCACCGCTCATTTCCAATACAGCATCCGCCGCGTTTTCTCCGCTCTGTGCTTTTGCCGTCTGAGCCTCCTGCCGTGAGCTGTTTTTGCAGGCGCAAAATGCAAACATCATTGATGCCGCAATCATTAAGGCAGTCGCCGTTTTGATTTTTTTCATACTGCTTTTTCACCCTTGAAGATTTTTTCCGTCATCTGACTTTATAATAATAAATTTAAAATTTATACTTTTTATTAATCATTATTGAACTTTTGTGAATACAATGTTGCTTTTTTATATAAAAAATTAAACGCCCCTGCATTCACACAGGGGCGGTAACATCATTTCACAAGCCTTACATTGTTCAGCTTCAAATCCTCGATTTCGGGCGAAACGCTATGACCGTCAAACCTCAAAAATTCAAGATTTTCAACGTTCTCCGCGTCAACGGCATATCTGTAGTTTTCGCACAGATTTTTCCATTCCGTTTTAGTTTTCATAATCGTAATATCTTTGGCATTTCTGATAAAGAATGCGGAATTGTCATATTTTTCAACGCCGTGGTCAAGACACGGTCTTAAATCATAAAGACCGCATTCCCATTTGCTCGTCTTGGTCAGCGTTATTCGGCAGTTTTCAAACGTTACGTCCTCAATAACGTTGTCTTCGCTGCCGTGGATAAGAACTCCGTTTTCACCTTTAGCCGTTATGTTGAAAAATCTTATGTTTTTAATTTTTCCGCTTTTTGTGGTTTCGTCACGGTTAAAGGTTGTCAGCGTGATTGGTTCTGCCGTTCCCCACCAGTCGGGGCAGAAACGGCGCGTTTCAATTATGATGTTTGAATAGGTAACATTTTCAACGTTTCCGCCGTCACGTATCTGGATGGAAAGCCCCCTGTTCGATCTGCTGATTACGCAATTTGAAACGATTATATTTCTGAAATCACCGACGCCCTCCGTGCCGATTTTTATTGCCGCCGAGGTCGAAATAAGCGTACAGCCGTCTATAATAACATTTTCCGTCGCGCCGTATTCGCTGTTTCCCTTTGTGGTTTTCAGACAGATGCAGTCGTCGGCGCAGGTGATGTGACAGCCCAGAATTCTCACATTGGAGCAGTGGTCGGGATCTATCCCGTCGCTGTTGGCAACGTCAAGATGATTGAGTATTCTGATCCTGTCAATAAGAACATCGTCGCAACCGGCAGGATGCAAAGTCCAGAACGGAGCGTCTGTAACGGTAAAATCCTTAAAGGTTATATGATTGCTCTTTTCTATGTAAATAGCAGTCGGACGCGGATAGAATTCGCCCGTAACATAATATCTGTCCTTGCGTTGAACAAAAGCATGGCCGTTTGCGTCAATCGTGCCTTCTCCGCTTATGGTGCAGCCGTCGGCCTCAAAACCGTAAATAAAAACGAAACTCGGTTTTCCGGTTACGGGATTTCCAATCAGAGCCGTTTTCGGGTCGTTAATAAGCTTGTTCGGACGTATATAACCGTCAATATCGGAGGTTGCCTTCAAGACAGCTCCCTTTTGAATGTGCAGATCCACATTTTTCCTGATTTTAACGGAGTCGCTGTAAAAAACACGTCCGCTTTGCAGAACCACTCTGCCGCCGCCGTTTTTTGCGCAGTCGTCTATAGCGTGCTGAATCGCAAATGCGTCATTTGTTTTCCCGTCGCCCGCCGCGCCGTATTGCAGAACATTGTATTCCTTCATTGCTATTCTCCCGATTGATTTTATTTAAAATAATAATATCACAGCAAAACGCGTTTGACAAGTAAAATAACTTATGGTAAAATCAGTTTGTATAGATTATAAGGCTGCCAAATATTCCTCAGTCCAACGGAATATGTTGACAGCCGCTTTCTTTGCCGGGCGTTAAAATCAGCCTATGCGGAGGTATCATAATGAAAAAATATGACGTGGTGATCGTCGGAGCGGGACCTGCCGGAATTTTCACGGCTATTGAAATGATTAAGAGGGGTACGAAAAAAAGTATTCTTATTATTGAAAAGGGCAAGTCGATTGAAAACAGAAAATGCCCGAAGGCAAAAACAGGCAGATGTATAAACTGCAAGCCGAACTGCCATATTACAACGGGATTTTCGGGTGCGGGCGCTTTTTCGGATGGCAAGCTTTCGCTTTCATACGAGGTCGGCGGCGATCTGCCGCTGCTTATCGGCGAGGACAAGGCGCAGGAGACGATTGATTACACCGACAAAATTTATCTCGAATTCGGTGCGGATACTCATGTTGAGGGGCTTGAAAACAGTGATGAGGTAAAAGAAATCAGAAAAAGAGCCATTCAGGCAGGTTTGAAGCTTGTTGACTGCCCGATACGCCATTTGGGCACTGAAAAGGCTCAGGCATTGTATCTTTCAATTGAAAAATATTTATTTGCGAACGGCGTTGATATTTTGTTTGACAGTCAGTGTGTAGACCTTCTGCTTGACGGAGAAAAATGTCTCGGGGTCAGGATTTCCGATGAAAACGGCACGGATATGATTTACGCCGAACATACGGTTGTCGCAACAGGACGCCGCGGCGCCGACTGGCTTGAGCAGCTCTGCACAGACCACGGAATCGCTCATCAGCCGGGTACTGTTGACATCGGTGTGCGTGTTGAGGTTCGGAATGAGGTTATTGAAAAAATCAACAAGGCTCTTTACGAATCAAAGCTTGTCGGCTATCCGAAGCCTTTCAAAAACAAGGTGCGCACATTCTGCCAGAATCCCGGAGGCTTTGTCGCGCAGGAAAATTACGACAACGATCTCGCGGTTGTAAACGGCCATTCCTATAAAGAAATAAAAAGCGGCAACACCAATCTTGCGATTCTTTGCTCCCATAATTTTACCGAGCCGTTCAATCAGCCGATTGCCTATGCTCAGAAGGTCGGTGAACTTACGAATATGCTCGGCGCGGGTCACATTCTTGTTCAGCGCTTCGGTGATATTTTGGATGGCAAGCGCACTTGGCAAAAGGAACTTTCACGCTCAAACCTCAAGCCCACTCTGCCTGACGCTGTCGCAGGCGATATTACTGCCGCAATGCCGTACAGGGCAATGATTAATATAATCAATTTTATACAGGCAATGGATCACGTTGTGCCCGGATTTGCCGCTCCCGAAACACTGCTATACAGTCCGGAGCTTAAGTTTTATTCCAACAGAATTAAGATGGACTCGGATTTCAACACCAATATAAGCGGACTGCACTGCCTCGGCGACTCAAGCGGCTGGACGCGCGGTCTTATGATGGCAAGCGTTCACGGCGTGCTTATGGGCAGAATTCTGGCATAATTCCAATCATAACCACCAGTTGAACTGGTGGTTTGCACAGGCCCTAAAAGGGCCGCCTACTGGCTCGCCGACTGAAAGTCGGCACTGATGTTTGACATCGCATTACTGTCTCAAGCAGCCGCTCTCGTGCGGCTGTTTTTCTTTTGCTTACTTATTCTTGTTACCCGTAAACGGGTCTACGTACTCCCTGAGTGATATTTGCTCATTCGCAAAATCTTCTTCCATCTGATTTTGTATGTACTTTTCTATCACTTTCTTATTTCGACCGACTGTATCTACATAATATCCTCTGCACCAAAAATGTCGGTTTCCATACTTATACTTTAGATTTGCATGTCGGTCGAAAATCATCAACGTACTTTTCCCTTGAGATATCCCATGAATTGTGCTACACTTATATATGGTGGTATTGACACCAAAAGGTGTATATGATCTCTGCACGCTTCTGCCTCTATGATTTCTACTCCTTTTTGTTCGCATAATTTTCTTATTATCTCTCCTATGTCTTTTCTCAACTTTCCATATATTTCTTTTCTGCGATACTTTGGTGCGAACACTATGTGATACTGGCACCTGTATGTTGAGTGCGACAATGTTTTTATTTCATTATTTATCATGCTTTTAACCTCCTCTATTTTAGTAACGCGGATGCCAAACCGTTTCTATTTACTCAACTCTGTGAGCGTGCAAATGCGAAACAGGATTGAGGCAATGTTCTCCGAAATAATCTAAATCTTCGATTTAGCTATTATTTCGTGAGGTTATTATAATGGAGTATTTTTTCGCCAATACTCTCGCCTTGCTTGTAGCTCGGCGCTCTTATTTTTACTAAAGCGCTCTATCCCCCCCCGGTAGAACCGGGGGTT
>CANPXD010000084.1 GCA_947585615.1 uncultured Clostridia bacterium | reverse complement strand
TCATCGTCTGATAGAGCTTTTCGCAGGCGTTAATGATTTCCTCTCTGCGGGTCTCTGTCAGCTCCGGTGATCCTTTTGGCATTTTGCGACCTCCTTATTTTTTCGGCGTCTTTTTGAAAGACAGGCATTTTCCGATCACTTCGCCGGTTTTCAGATATTGATAGGTGGGAAACTCAAAAAGCACCGGTTTCAGGGTTTCATAATCGACCTTGCCTTTTTCATTCAGATGTTCTTCCGCCACATAGGTGTTGTCAACGGTACAGATGAAACTCTCGAAATTCGGGGTATTGTAGATGTCCACAACGCCGCACTCGATTGTCAAAGGAGATTTGCGGATGATTGGCGAGCCGGCATCTCCTAAGTCATATTCAAACACGGCAGACTTATCAGCCTTCTCTCCGCTGACTGATCCCACATAGTCCGCCTCCGGCAGCATGACCTCATTCACAAGGTTGATTGAGAGCTTTCCCGTCTCCCTGATGCACCCGTTGATAAAGTGCGGTGCGGCAAGACTGACCAACACCCGATCATGGCCGATGATCCCAATATGCGCAACCAACGTCCAAGTTGGCTTTTTCCCGTTCATAGCACCAACGACTGTCAGCGGCATGGGATAAAGCGCAAGCAACGATCCGACATTTTTCTTCATAATTCAGAACCCTCCTTATTTGCAAATGTGTTCTGACATCATGTCAGCATAATTAGTATAGCACTATTCTGACACGGTGTCAATATTTTTTTCGAGAACTTTTAAACAGATATTCCGTTAGTAATTTTTCGTTCTTTATTAAGAAGCTTGAAATTCCGAAAATGCCGCTGTCTGTAAGGCGTGACTTTTCTCTCATTATCTTTTTATCTGTTTTATTGTATAGTTGTATTGTTCCTTGACGGGGGGCAAACACAATTATTCCAAAGCGGAACGACTGCGCCTCGCGGAAATTTCAGACGTATCTGCCCCATGTTCTGTTACTTATCGAAAGAACCTACAAAACACCGTCCTATCCCGTATGACCAGACGAAAAAGCGGAAGCCGACACGGTACAATGTTTACCGTGGACTTGCGGGAGACTATCAATTTCAGCCGTACACCGTACGATAGGAGGATTATTTGAAACGCAAGGGATCTATCACAAAATATACCGGTGATCCGCTCTTTCTTTGTTGAAATTATATAAAATATTTGGTACAATATTTTGTGTAAATATACAAGGAGGGGTATGTATGAAACAAAAAAATCGAATTCTTTTCACTTCACTGTTTACGGTACTGTCCGTTCTAACAACATTGTGCTTTTGCGGATTCCGCATCGGCTTTGTTTTCGTTGATCACGTTGTATTCGACGGTTTTTGCTATCTGCTGTGGTCGATTTTGATACTGAACACAATAACGCTCTTTTTCCAGCTGAGGGGTAGTATTTGTGATGATAAGCTATACAATAAAAAGCTGTTTATTGTAAATATTCTTGTTGCATTTCTCGGCGTGGTCTGTTGCGTCGCATTCCTTATTGTCGGCGGAAAAGAAGAAATACTGAACTATGTATATATGTCTGTTGAAGTTCTGCCTTATCTTGCTCTTTTTTACGCGTTTATATTTTTTACGGCAATTTTGCCCGTATGCAGGAAAGCGCTTCAGAAAATAACAGCAGTTATCATTTCGGCTGCGATGGTCGTAAGCGCTGTCATAATAATATATCCCGTTGGGGGATTTAACTTTGACGGTATGCCTGCCGTTTTTGATACAGGCGACGGCTATCATATAGTGTTTTCAACAAACAGAAAATCGGTTGGATATATAAAACTGAGCAATGGTGAACAGATTTGGGACAATTATGCCGGGCGCAAGGAATCATCACGCGTTCACAGCGTAAAGGTTTCGTATGACGAGTTAAATAATCAGGAATATTCAATCGGCGCAGTACGCGCTGTTGAGGATATAGCCTACGGCGGTCATCTCGGAAAGGAAATAACGAGGACTGTCGGGACATTTATGCCTTGTCCGGCAGATGATTTTGATATGACCTGCATAACCGATAATCACGGCTGTAAGCCTGAATGGGAAAAAGTCGGCAGCGATGCAGATATATTCGTATTTCTGGGTGATATTGCAAACGGCTTATATACATATAACAGCTTTATTGACAATCTTGTTGTCCCTGCCGGCAAAGTCAGCGGCGGGGTAAAGCCGATAATTTATACTTTCGGAAATCACGACCATAGGGGAAGTAAAGTGCCTGATTTGATTTCCGCGCTCGATTTTGAGGAACTTTACTACCGTCTGTATGTAGGAAATTACGTTTTTACCGTTCTTGACTCCGGAGAGGACAAGGAGGATGAAAATTATGAATATGCGGGGTATGATGATTATGCCGAATATTTTGCCGGGCAGACGCAGTGGGTGCAGAGTCTTCAGAGGGAAAACGGATATAATGTATTGATCACGCATTCTCCGTCTATCTTTTTCGAGCCTGACGAAAAGCCGTCGCCCGTCTGTGAACCTCTGAGAAATCTCGGTATAGAGCTTACAATATGCGGTCACGTACACACAACGGAGTTCGTTTCCGCCGAGAATAGTATAACAGGTATTTCCTATTATATCTGCGGAGCCAAAAGCGATGTTCACGAATTAAATTATACTAAAATACATTTTAATCAGGGGTTTGTTGATATAAGGAGTGAAAACACACAGGGAGAAGTCCTTTGTGAGCAGCAGCTTCAGCTTACCGAGATTAAATAAAATCAAGGTTCTTAAATGAAATTAATTAAAGAAATTACAGACATGGATATTCTCGGAAGGAACGGACTTTCCGCTGCAAAGCCGAGATTGACGGCGAGAGCCATTTTAAAAAACAGAGACAATCTTTATGCCGTAATGCACAGTGAGAAGTTTGCCTTTTACTCATTTCCGGGCGGTGGTGTTGAAGAAAATGAAAAGGTTACGGAAGCTTTAAAGCGCGAAATTTTTGAAGAAACAGGATGCAGATGCGATATAATAGAAGAAATAGGTTCTGTATATGAAAACAGAGCCTGTTGCGACTATACACAGATTTCGTATTATTTTGCCGTAACAACGAATGATTTTGAATTAAAGCCACAGCTTACCGATGATGAAATAAGGCATAAAACGACTGCCGCATGGTTTACTCTTGAGGAAACAATAAAAATAATTAAAGAATCCGTTTATTTCAGCACGCAACAGAAGTATTTGCAGGCAAGAGATATTGCCGCGCTTGAGGAATATTTAAAAAGTGTAGATGAATAAAATTTTTGTTTCTGAACTTCAACGGAATTTATTGATATTGGCTTCCGTCATCTTGAAAATCAGCTGAAATAGAATCATTCCGTATTTAGGACAACAATCTGTGTTCCGTGCAGAACACGGTTGTTGTTTTTTAATGAAGAAAAAGATAACACAGAGAAAACTCTGTGTTATCAAGATCTTTTACTATTCTTTTTTCAGTTCTCTTTCAAGCCAAACGGCGCCTAAATCAAGCGCGTTGAAAAGTCCTGTCTTTTCGCTTTTTTTGATTATTTTTTCCTTTGGGTTTATCACATCCGGATCTGTATTAATCAGCTGGATAAGCACTTTTTCCGAAAGAGATATATCCTTTAATTCTTTATCACTCTGAATATTCAGGCAAACGACATATGGGTCGGACATATTGCCGTAATAAACTGTTTTTCCGCATCTGACCAAAGGCTTTCCTTTATAGGTAAGAAATGTGTCTTTAGCTTCTGGCAAAGAAAACCCTCCTTTAATACTTAATTGTTCAGGTAAGACTTTACCAGCTCCGCCAAAAGCTCATCGCGGTCGATTTTTCTGATAAGACTTCTTGCGTTATTATGCGTGGTGATATAGGTTGGATCTTCCGAGAGAATGTATCCGACGATCTGGTTAATAGGATTATATCCCTTTTCTTTTAAGGCGTCAAACACCTGAGTAAGGATGTCCTTCATAATTTCTTCCCGTTCATCACCGATTTTAAAGGTCATTGTTTTATCAGTCATAGTAAAGTCACCTCCCATGGGCGGCAAAACCTTCGGAATTGTCACACCACATAATAATTATATACAAATTTTACCTTAATTACAATGTTTTTTTTAAAAATTTATGAGCGAAGGGTTATTCCCATTTTGTTGAGGGTTTTAACAACTCTCTTCATCGCGGCGTCTGCCTCCTCATCAGTCAGCGTTCTGTCTGCACTGCGCATACGGATATTGAATGCCACACTCTTTTTTCCTTTCTCGATCTGACTGCCTTCATAGACGTCAAAAAGTCTGACTGATTCAAGGATTTTTCCAACCGCATCGCCGATTGCTCTTTGCAGACTGAGTACAGGTATTTCTCTTTCGCAAACAAATGCAAGATCGCGGTTTGTAGCAGGAAATTTCGGAAGAGGCTTGTGCGTTCGTGCGCCGAGCCTGTTTTCATAGGCAGTGTTTACGTCAATTTCCGCAAGGTATGCTCTTGTCTCTATTCCGTAGCTTTCCGCAACAACGGGATTGATTTCACCGAATACGGCAAGCTCTTTTTCTCCTATTGTCAGAGCAGCGGTTCTTCCGGGATGAAAAGTCGGATTGTCGGTAACTGCTGCAATGTCATATTCTGCTGTGTTCAGGATATGAAGAAGTTTTTCAATAACGCCTTTCAGGGTATAAAAATCAACTTTATCACCATACATACCTATTGCAATCTTCTGGCTTTCATCAGGCAGTTTTCCATCTTCGGTGGGTTTGTATACGGTGCCGATTTCATAGAGTGACGCGCTGTCATTCTTATGATTGTAGTTGTGTGAGAGAACGTCGAGCATAGACGGAAGCACAGTAGTGCGCATAATGCTTGTATCCTCTCCGAGAGGATTTTTAATAACTACGGAATTTCTTAAAGGACTGTTTTCGGGCAGATTGATTTTATCATATGCTTTCGGGCTTATAAAGCTGAAAGTACACACCTCCGAGCAGCCGCAGGCGAGAAGCGTGTCATTGATGGTTCTTATAAACTTCTGTCCTTCCGTAAGCTTTCCAACAGCTACGCCGCTGAGAATTCTGTTTGGTATATTGTGGTATCCGTAAAAGCGTGCTATTTCCTCGGAAATATCGGCAATGTGTTCGATGTCATTTCTGAAGGACGGGGCTGTGATGTTCCCTTTGCCATCAAAGGTGAATTCTAATTTTTCGAGGATTCTTTTCTGCTCATTTTCACTTAGGTCAATTCCTATAAAGTCATTAATCCATTTATAGTCAAAGCTGAGAGAAACAGGCTTTTTCGGTTTAACAAAATTATCAACAACACCGTTTACAACGTCGCCCGCGTCAAGCTCCTGAACAAGTTGGAGCGCTCTGTTCAAGGCTGCAAGTGTTGCGCCCGGATCAAGCTCTTTTTCATATCTGGAGGAGGCTTCCGTTCTCATGCCGAGTGCTTTTGCCGTTCTTCTGACGGAAATTCCATTAAAACAGGCAGATTCAAAAACGATAGTGGTTGTATCGTCCATAATACCGCTGTATTCGCCGCCCATTACTCCTGCAACGGCAACAGGTTTGTTTTCGTCAGCTATTACAAGCATGGAATCGTCAAGAATGCGTTCCACACCGTCAAGAGTTGTGATTTTTTCACCGCTTACCGCGTTTCTTACATTTACAGTATTGCCGTCGAGAAAACGAAGGTCAAAAGCGTGCATCGGCTGACCGTATTCGAGCATAACGTAGTTTGTTATATCAACAATATTGCTAATTGGACGGACTCCGCAAGCGCGCAGTCTTTCACGAAGCCAGCGCGGACTTTCCTTAACCCTTACGTTTTCAACGACCGCTCCGGAGTATCGGTAGCATTTTTCCGGCTCAAAAATATTTACTTTGAGCATACTGTTTACGTTGCCGTGTCCGGATTGAACCGAAGGTTCGGGAACAGTAAGCTCTCTGCCGAACGTTGCGGCGGCTTCACGCGCGAGTCCCGTAACGGAAAGACAGTCACAGCGGTTTGAAGTGATTTCAAATTCAATGCAGGTGTCATCGTATCCTATAGCCTTGTGAATATCCATACCGAGAACGTGTTCACAGTCGTCTCCGAGAATGAAAATTCCCTCTGTTGTGGCATAAGGAAAGTCGTTTTGCGTCAGACCCAGCTCGTCAATAGAGCAGAGCATACCGTTGGATTCAACACCGCGTAATTTTCCTTTTTTTATAATTTCAAGGCGGTGATCCTTTCTGTTGATAACAACAGCTCCCGGAAGAGCGACAGGCACATAATCGCCTGCGGAAACATTCTGCGCGCCCGTTACAATCTGCTCATCGTTTTCACCGCCGACCGTTACCGAACAGACCCACAGATGATCGGAGTCAGGGTGGTGCTTAAGCGAGTTCACTCTGCCGACAACAACGTTTTTGATTTCTGCACCCTCGGTATGGAACTCTTCGACCTTTGAACCTGAAAGCGTCATAGCGTCGCATAATTCCTTGTTTGAAATATCGCTGAGATTCACATAATCATTGAGCCATTTTCTTGATAAAATCATTTAGCGCACCTCCTTAAAACTGCTGAAGAAATCTTAAATCATTTTCGTACAGTAGACGCATATCGTCTATATTGAAGCGGAACATAACAAGTCTTTCAAGACCTATGCCAAATGCAAAGCCGCTGTATTTTTCGGGGTCAACGCCTCCGTTTTTAAGCACTTTCGGATGAACCATTCCGCCGCCGAGTATTTCTATCCAGCCTTCACCTTTGCACATCGGGCAGCCCTTGCCGCCGCATTTGAAACAGGAAACATCAATTTCGCAGCTCGGCTCGGTAAACGGAAAGTGGTGCGGTCTGAGACGTATCTTAGTGTCCTCGCCGTAAAGACGTTTTGCAAACGCTTCAAGCGTACCTTTTAAATCTGCCATTGTAACGCCTTTGTCTACAACAAGTCCTTCAATCTGGTGAAACAGGGGAGAGTGCGTTGCGTCAACGGCATCTGAGCGGAAAACGCGCCCCGGCGCAATCATTCTGAACGGCGGCTCGTGATTTTCCATGAAACGGATTTGCATCGGAGACGTCTGGGTGCGCAGAACAATGTTGTCGTCAATATAGAAAGTATCCTGCGTATCTCTTGCCGGATGATCTTTCGGAATATTGAGCGCTTCAAAATTATAGTAGTCATACTCGACTTCCGGACCCTCGGCGACATCAAAACCCATTCCCATAAATATTTCCTTGATTTCGTCAAGAACTATCGACAGCGGATGCTTGTTTCCTATGGGTGCAGGCGTTCCCGGAATGGTTACGTCTATTGTCTCCTCCCGAAGCCTTCTCTCGAGTTCTTTTTCTTTAATCCGTGCGTTTTTCAAAGTGATTTTTTCTTCAAT
>CANPXD010000083.1 GCA_947585615.1 uncultured Clostridia bacterium | reverse complement strand
GGATCCAGAATATCCACCCGGTTGGTCGCCGCCATGACGATGATGCCCTCATTGACGCCGAAACCGTCCATCTCGACCAGCAGCTGATTCAGAGTCTGCTCCCTTTCATCGTTTCCGTTGCCCGTACCGGCGCCTCTGTGTCTGCCGACAGCGTCAATTTCGTCAATAAAAACGATTGCCGGGCTCTTCTTCATCGCCTGTGTAAAGAGATCCCTCACCCTGCTTGCTCCGACGCCGACATACATTTCAACAAAATCTGAGCCTGAAATTGAGAGAAACGGAACGCCCGCCTCACCTGCTATTGCTTTCGCAAGAAGCGTTTTACCTGTTCCGGGAGGCCCGACAAGCAAAACTCCCTTAGGTATACGAGCACCAAGCTCGGTAAACTTTTTAGGATCTTTAAGAAAATCTACAAGTTCCTGAAGTTCCTCTTTTTCCTCATCGCAGCCTGCCACATCGGCAAATGTTTTCGTTTCTCCGTTATCCCCGGGAGATTTTGTACGCACCTTACCGAAACCAAGCGACCGCGTTGTTTCACTGTTCATCGTGTTGGTCATTTTTCTGAACATAAAGAACGCGAGAACAGATAACGCAACTGCTATAAGTATAGTCGGCAGAAGACTGATTATCCAGTTTCTTGAATTGCTGACCTTGTAGTTGAAAACAATCTGATTGTCAGGGTTTTCTTCATTATATTCATTAATGCTGTCTCTTACATCCTCAAGGAAATAGGAAACGCTCTTGACATTATACTTTTCCTTGGTTTCAGGATCGGCAAAGGTGGAATAGGTCAACGCACCCGTTGATAAATCAAGTTCAAATTCAGCAACCTGATCCGTTTTAAAAAGGCTCACGATTTCACTGTATTTTTTTTCCGTTTTATTTTCCGTATTAACATAAAACATTACCGCCGAAGCAATAAAAAAAGCCGTTAATACGCAGATAAGCAAAGATTTCCAGTTTTTTGAAACATTATTCATTAAGTATTTTCCTCCGTCAAAACGCTTACGGCAAAAATTTTTTCAGTAGTATTGCTGACAGCTACCCGTTCGTCAACGCAAAAACCGCAAACGCCGATCACGCCGCAATCGTCAGCAACAACAGGAATTTTCTTCCTGCTTTCCACAGGTATTCCAAGCTCATTAAAAAGTTTTTTTAGTGTTTTTGTGCAACCTCTGCCGCGGGGGGATATTTTATCACCCTCACATCTGGTTCTTACTACTGCATTTCCCACTATTTTATCACAGTCGCAGTAAAAATCAAACTTTTTATTATATAATTCACATTTATTTAAAAAATCAGCGGCGGTAAAATATGCTTTTTCATACCTGACATCAGATTCCATTGCAGCATTTTGTTCTGTAATACGCAACCTATTTTTTGAAGAAACTGCGAACTTTCCGCCTGTAAGCTGCGTTCTGCCTGATGCAAATACAAGTCTGTAAACTTCACAGATATGAAATTCCGAGGGTTTGATATTATACAATGAAAAAAATTTGACAAGCACTCTTTTAATGATTGAATCAGAATAACAACTCAGCTTTTTCGTGTCAAGTGTGCCGTTTACAAAAACCGAGTTAAACGCCTCCAGGGCACATAAATCAAGAAAGGTATTATCCTCAATAGCTCTTTCGATAAACCGCGCGGCAGATGCCTCAAAATCAGGATTGAGTTTTTCGAAAAGAGGTAAAATATTATTTCTTACATAGTTTCTCTCGTACGCATTATTTCGGTTTGTTGAATCAATGCAGTAAGGAATATTTCCGCAGTCCAGAAAATTTCTAATTTCATAACCTGAAATTTCAATAAGCGGACGGATTATCTTTCCCCTTTTAACGGGTATACCGCACATTCCTTTAAGAGACGTTCCCTTTGCAAGGCGCATCAAAACCGTTTCAATATTATCGGTAAGATTGTGCGCCGTGGCAATTTTATCACAGTCAATAGAATTGAAGAATTCATAGCGCCTGTTTCTGCTGTATTCCTCAACGCTTTTTCGCATTTTATGCGCTTCATTTACGGCGTCAATATGGAGTGTGAAACATTCAATGCTGTTTTCATCGCAATATTTACGGACAAAATCACAATCCGCAAGGCTTTCCTCTCCTCTGATGCCGTGTTCAATATGAGCCGCTTTCAGAGTAAGATTATATTTTTCTCTGACTGATAAAAGAAATTCCGTGAGAAAAACCGAATCCGCTCCTCCGGAAAGACCAATCAGAACGGTATCGCCTTCGGAGATTAGACTGTATTTATTAATTGTGCTGATGATTTTATCATTCATATTTATTTTCAATGCTTCTGAATCTTGTAAATTCCTTATCAAATGTCATTTTAACAGTTCCTGTTCCGCCGTGACGGTTTTTTGCAACAATGAGTTCGGTAAGATTGGCATCAATTTCATCCTGCTTGTCCTCATCCACCTCTGAACGGTAATAATCCTCTCGGTATAGAAACATAACAATATCAGCGTCCTGTTCAATTGAACCGGATTCTCTCAAATCGGAAAGCTGAGGTCTGTGATTCTTGCCCCTGCCCTCAGTCCCTCTTGAAAGCTGGGCGCAGCATATTACCGGAATATTTAAATCTTTTGCAATCATTTTTAAATCTCTTGTAAACTCAGAAACTTCCTGAACGCGGTTTTCCTTTTGTTTAGCGGATCTTAAAAGTCCGAGATAGTCAATAATTATTGCGTCAACATTTTTCATGCGTCTCACTCTTGATTTGATTTCGGAAACGGTAATAGCCGAGCTATCGTCAAGATAGAGTTCAACCTTTTCAAACTCACCGGCCGCATTTCCGAGTCTTATCCATTCATCGTCATTCAGTTCGCCGGTTCTGAGTTTCTGGCTGGAAACGCCTGCACGCGCGGCAAGAAGTCTCTCCGCGAGTTGCTCCTTCGTCATCTCAAGACTGAAAAAAATACATTTTTTGCCTGCCGTCATTGTTATATTTTGAGCAATATTAAGAGCAAACGAAGTTTTACCCATTGCAGGTCGCGCACCGATAAGTATCAAATCGGACTTATTTAGACCTGTTATGTATTTATCAAGCATACCGAAACCTGTCGGAATGGCTTTGTACTGCTCTTTATCATCGCCTGTAAGCTTATATAGCCGGTCGTAAACGCCGTTGATTATAACATCGGAAATCTTTCGCGGACCATTGATTTCAATACCCTGCCTTATATCATATATCTCCTGCTCGGCAAGATCCATAAGCTCGTTGGCATCAGCGGCGCCGTTTGCTGCCTTTTCAATGATGTTTTGAGAAGTTGTTATAAGAGTGCGAAGATAATACTGCTCTTCAACAATTTTTGCATAAGTTTCAACATTTGCGGTTGAAGGAACGTTATCTCTCAGAGTCAGCAGATATTCTCTGCCCCCGGCATCATCATACTGCCCATCCTTGGTAAGAACATCAGCAATAACAACCGGGTCGATTTTTGCCTTAGAGCCGGAATACATTGAAATCATAGAAGCAAAAATAACCTTATGCTGCGGAAGAAAAAAATATTCAGGTTTGACTCTGCCAACTATTTCCTCCATACAATCCGGATTTATAAGCACAGAACCGAGAACCGCCTGTTCAGCCTCCAGGCTGTACGGCATTGTTATTGAATTGGAAATATTTGCTTCAGGCATAAAAATCACCTTGCTCCGTTAAAGGGTTATATGTATATCAGGCCTCGCAGACCTGAATGAAAACTTTTGCAGAAATTCCCTGATAAATCTTAATTTCCGCCTCGGCAGTGCCGAACTGTTTTATATCGTCCATGGAAATTTTGCGCTTGTCAATATCTATTCCGAGATCGGTCTTAATCTGAGCCGAAACGTCTTTGGCTGTGACAGAACCGAAAAGTTTTCCGTTTGCTCCGGCACGCGCCGTGAGTTTGAAGGTTTTTCCCTCAAGCTTTGAAGCGTCGGCCTGAGCAGCCTTGATTTCCTGTTCCTTATGATATTTTTTTGCTTTTTCCTTATTTTTAAAATCATTCATTGCAGCGGCGTTTGCCTCAGTTGCAAGTCCTCTGGGGAAAAGAAAATTTCTTGCATAACCATCAGAAGCCTCAACAAGTTCTCCCTTTTTGCCGAGACTTTTTACATCTTGCTTTAAAATAACTTTCATTTCAGTTTCCTCCTAAATTTCCATGAGAATAGGCAGTATCATCGGACTGCGCTTTGTTTTTTCATACATAAGATGAGATATTTCATCACGCAGTTTTGATTTAACGCTGTTCCAGTCATGGTATCTGCTGTCGTAGGTTTCTTTTATAACGCCGCACGCGAGTTCGCGCGCAGAATTCATAAGTTCTTCGCTCTCTCGCACATACACAAAGCCACGGCTCACAATATCCGGTCCGCTTTCGATTTCACCCGTAGAGGTGTTGATTGTTGCTACTACTATTATCAGACCATCCTGTGACAAATGCTTTCTATCATTAAGAACAATGTTTCCGACATCTCCGACGCCGATTCCATCAACATATATTTCTCCGCTCGGGACTGTATCAATGTATTTAATTCCATCCTCGGAAATTTCTATATGATCACCGATTGTACCGACATATATATTATCCTTGCTGAAGCCCATTGACTGAGCAAGCAGCGCGTGCTTCTGAAGGTGCTTCTGCTCGCCGTGAACGGGAATAAAAAACCTGGGCTTTACAATTCCCATCATCAGCTTAAGTTCTTCCTGACAAGCGTGGCCGGAAACGTGTACTTCGTACATTTTTTCATAAATTACTTCAATACCGCGCTTCATCAGCTCGTTTACAACGTTCCCCACCATTTTCTCATTCCCGGGGATCGGAGTTGCGGAGATTATAACATAATCATTGGGAGATGCGATAACCTTTCTGTGCTCCCCGAATGCCATTTTTGTAAGCGCGCTCATAGGCTCGCCCTGTGAACCCGTTGTTATAATTACAAGGTTTTCGTCTTCAAAATTTTTGATGTTGTCAATATTTATCAGTATGTTTTCCGGAACGTTAAGATACCCAAGTTCCTCGCCTACCTGAACAAGATTTTCAAGACTTCTGCCGACTACCGCAACTTTTCTTTTAAGCTGCTGCGCAACATCAATGATTTGCTGAACTCGGTGAATATTTGACGCGAATGTAGCAACGACAATTCTGCGCCTGCCGGCCTTTCTGAATAAATTTGCAAACGATTCCCCGACAGTTTTTTCACTCATTGTGTAACCGGGACGTTCGGCATTTGTTGAATCCTGAAACAGTGCAAGCACGCCTTTTTTGCCGTACTCAGCAAATCTTGTAAGGTCTATCATATCGCCGTCAACAGGTGTTGTGTCGATTTTAAAATCTCCTGTGTGAATGAGAATACCTGCCGGACAGCGTACAGCGAGTCCGACCGCGTCGGGAATTGAATGATTAACGTGAATCAATTCTATATTGAAAGCACCGAGCGTAATATTGTCGTGCGGTTTTATCTCGACAAGCTTTGCACTTTCTAAAATATTGTGTTCCTTTAATTTGCCCTTAATAAGACCTATCGTAAGCTTGGTCGCATATATTGGTACATTAACCTTTTTCAGCAGATAGGCAATTCCTCCGATATGATCCTCGTGCCCATGCGTTATAATAAGGCCTCTCATTTTATCCGCATTCTTTTCAATATAAGTAAAATCAGGTATGACCAAATCGACGCCCGGCAACTCGTCCCCGGGGAAAGCAATACCGCAGTCTACAATAAACATATCGTCCTTATATTCGTAAACCGTCATATTCTTGCCGATTTCATTCATACCGCCCAAAAAAGCAACACGAACAGACTCCTTTGGTTCAGGAGACCGAAGTGAGTTTTTTTTGTTCACCTTACGATAAGTGTAATAGCGTTTTCGGGAATTCCGTTTTCCCGCGTCGCTCCTATCGTTCGGAATATTCTGTTTTGCCATTAAGTTATCTCCTTTAAAATATTTTTCCGTACCATAAAAATTAGATATATAATATATTATATTCGCAAAATTGTCAAGTAAGGTTACATATTGATTATTACCTGAATTAATGTTAATATATTCCTGCTGGTGAATAAAATATGAAAAAAGTTAAAATTTATACAGACGGCGCCTGCAGCGGAAATCCCGGAAACGGCGGATGGGGCGCGATTCTTGTGTATAAACAAAATGAAAAAGAAATCTGCGGCAGCGAAGAGAAAACAACAAACAACAGAATGGAGCTGACTGCAGTTATCAAGGCGCTGAGCCTTCTTAAAGAGTCCTGCACGGTTGACCTCACGACCGATTCAAAATATGTATGTGACGCCGTAAATAACGGCTGGGTTTATTCATGGAAGAAAAACGGCTGGAAAAAGTCCGATAAAAAGCCTGCTCTTAACGTTGACTTGTGGGAGCAGCTTTTGCCGTTGCTTGAAAGGCACAATGTAAACTTTATCTGGGTTAAGGGCCACAGCGGACACCATTACAATGAAAGGTGCGACAGAATGGCTGTCAGAGAATATTTAAAACTCAAATGACATTATTCCGCTTTGATATATCCAACTCCCATTCCGAATTTACCGCCTTGTTCAATATATTTCTTTGCCGATTTCTGAAGAGACGTTCTCTCTGCATAGCAATCGGCAATTCTTTTTCTTTTGCCGAAAATTCTTTCAATCGCCTGTTTTTCATAATTTAAGGAATACGCAATGTTGAAAAGGGATTGAAATTTAATAATATTAGAGTTTTCATCCATAAACTTTATGTTGTCACGATACAAAAGCCAACTTTCACAGAAAAAATAATCATATTTGTATTCGGGAAAATAACGTTTAAAAAATGCTTTCGCCGCTTTGATTGAATCGATGCAGTCATTCAGAATAAGCCTACTGCCCTGCGGTATGTGAATATAGACAAGGTTGTCCCCGAATTTAAAAGGCAGCTTGTCATATTGCAAGGTCGGATTAACCGCTTTATAAAATTGGAACTGCAATCTGCCGATTCTGAAAATCTCACAGCAAACATGATTCTTTATCCAGTTATAATTGCGAAGTCCCCTGTTTGCGTTGTTTTCACACCATATGCCAATATCGTCCATCGTGGCAAAAAATATTTTTTCTCCGATTCCAAGCGACTTATATTTTTCAAAGGTTCTCTCTGCCGATTTTAAAGCCACGGCAAGCCTTGTCAAATCGCTTTTAAATGCAAGACATTTTGTCTTTCCGGAAAGAAAAGACTCGGAAAGGCGCAGAATACCGTCCTCGTTTTTTTCAACAAGGGCGGCAGCCTTCGCTTTTAACGCAGCGTCAATATTGATTTTATCAATGATTTCGTTATTCATTTTCCGGCTGTGAACTTCCCTGTCCCTCAGTCAAGGTTTCTGTTTCGGAAGCCGGAGCGGCAGTTGTTTCGTACTGACTCATAAGCCCGCTTGAGATAATAAATTTAACTTCATATGTGATGCCGTATTCCTCAAGGAGCGGAAGAATTTCCTGTCCTAAAAACGCATCGTCGGCATCCTCGTCCTGAATAACAAACGACGTGCCCTCCGGCAGATACCGAATTTCTCTTGAAAGACCGTTAAGCCCGTCTACTTCTGTTCCCTCA
>CANPXD010000082.1 GCA_947585615.1 uncultured Clostridia bacterium | reverse complement strand
TGTTTGTAAACGGCTGGATAAATGCGCTGACAGATTTTCTCAATGGAGTCATTTCGACCGAAAACGAAATAACGAGTGAAATTCCGATTGTCACGGAGCTGTTCAGAGCGCTTGACCTGTTCGGAGAAAAGAGCGTTCTGACGGATATATTCAACGGACTGTTCCTGATGTCGAGAGGCCATGAAGACTCCTTTACCTTTGAGAAAAGGGAGAATGGGTATGTAGGATTGAGTAAACTGAGCGCATACTTCCTGCTTATCAATCTTGAGCCGATTATCAATATCGTAATGGATATCGTAAACGGCGGGAAGACCGGCTCGGATAATCCACCTGCCGATACCGATAGCGGCAATCAGAATAATCAAAGCAGCGAAAGCGGCTCCAAGGTAAAAGTCGTAGTTGACGCTGTAAAGACAGCCGAAGATTTTGAGAAACTTAACACAAAGGAAAATAAAGAAGCTGTTGATAAGCTCATCGCTTCGGTTGACAAATTATTATCGTCTCTTCTTTCAAACACATATATGAACGGCTACAGAGCGGACGACCTTGACGGCGTGCTCTCAGGCGTCATTACATTCCTTAACAATCATTTCGGCAAACAGCTTACCGATGAGATACTTTCTCTCGTAATGGAATATGCGGAGGTTGTCAGTGCCGAAAGCACCAAGAGCGGCTATGAGCCCGACCGCAATGTTAACGCGAACGGACCTGTTGACGCGAAAAAGGTATATTCGGAAAAGAATCTTTCAAAGTTAGTCACCCGGACATACGTGCTTGTTGAAAAGATTGTAAACAAACTGCTTGGACCGGTGTTCCCCGGAGATAAGCACGGAGTAATTCCGAGCGCGGTCGAGGGAATCATATCCCCAAGCGCAATAGCGGTTCGTTCAAACAACGTTATTGACGAAGATATAAACAAGTATGTATCATGGACAGAACTCAGCGCGACAAAATATGCAACCGACCTCGGCTACAACTTCGATGCGGGAGACAAGGAAGCATTCTACAAGAACCTTGTAAACTCTCTCGGCGTAATCCCGTCGGTATTCGGCGTATTGCTCTGCGCAACGGGCTTCTATGACAATGTATTGTCACCTGTCCTTTCAGCGGTATGCGACGCCTGCGGCGTTGACTTTACGGCAAAACTTACAGAGGGAACAGGCGAAGAAGCCGTGTTTGAGATTCTGAAAACAGTATCGGGACTTCTCAATAAATTCCTTGACGCCCCTGTTTCAACCCTTCTCAATCTCGTCTGCGGACTTATGGACGCATTGAGCGACAGCGTGTATATCCATGTTGTAAACGGAGTTCTTGACGCGGTTCTCGGAGAAATCAGAGGCGCAGCAAATATTCTTGTCAAGTCAAATCTGATGCCGGGAACAGGAAAAGAACTTATCGGCATAGCGGATGACGTTGAAAAAACAATAAAAGACGCGGCAAATAACGGCGGTATCTGGGGTCTTGTAAAATTGATCTTTGAACTGACAGGCAGCGAGGTACCCGAGGAAGTCAACGTATTGGCACAGGCACTTGATTTCAATGCGCTTGCAAAAATAACTCCCGCGGAATGGCTGCTCGCCATATACACGGTAGCTGTTGACATCGTTCTCAATAACGAATTCCTCAGCTCAATACTGAACGGCAAGTTCCCGGGACTTTTGGATATGCTCTCAAAGCTTGACGCTGTGGACGTATTCAATATGCTGAGCGATATTCTCGCCGTCACAAAGAACCCGACAGAAATCTACTGGATGTTCAACGAGTATGCAAGCAAGGCAACAAATTCCTTCAAATATCCCGCAGGCATCACCGCAAGCGAGGCGGACGACGCGGTAGACGCGCTAGACAATCTTGTCGCAAACGTATTCCCGCTTCTTCAGAGTCTCGATGTTCTTGATCAGGGCAGTCTCAGCGAACTTGTTTCGGGACTTCTCTACAAGAATGAACTGCTCACAAAGATCGCAAAGGCTGTATACGGCGGAATCGAAAACAAAGCGGCAGGAAAATTCAGCTTCACCCCTGCACAGTTCGCAGATTACCTAATGGACAGCAGTTACGGCAACACATATTCCTCGGCCGCAAAAACACTCAGAGGCTGTGCAAGCTGGAATGATGTAAAAACAATCAACTGGGGCTTCACAGACGGCTCGTCAAAGGCACAGCAGGGCTTCATAAACGGACTTGCGGCTCTTTGCAGACCCGTAAACGATGTTCTCGCATTGCTGCTCGCGGGCGGAGACATTGACCTTATCGGAACAATTTCGGGCGTTGTGAAAGACCTTTCGATCGGCTTCAATAACTACACAGACAAGGACGCTAAGATAAAATACAGTATCACGCTCATAAACGGTGTGCTTAACATTTATCTTACAAATCTTGAAGTTGACGACGCAAAGCACAACAGAATTGAAGTTGACGTAATTGATTTGCTCAATGATCTCGGAAACAATCTCGCGCTCTACGGAAGCAACGGATACGAAAACGCGGTCATTCCGATTCTGGAAGCGCTTATGTGCAGCAACGTTAAAACGTACAGCCAGTACCTGAATGATTACAGGAAAGCGAAGGACAACGTAATCATAGACGTTCTCAATCCGCTTTTCGGATTTGTAAACAATGTTCTTGAAGCTCCGTTCGACACAATTTCAGCGGCACTGCCGAACGTTGCGTACTTCATCTCCAACAACGGACTTGAAAAAGCTGTAAACAATCTTCTTTCACCGGTAACGCAGGTTATCGTAGGCGCGCTGAACGATAACGGTCTTGATTTCAACAAGCTTCTGAATGAAATCATCAAAGGCGTTAAAATCAGCGGAGTAACCGGTCTGGACATCAACCAGCGCCTTGCGAAGCTGCTCGGCACGAATGTTCTCAAGCTCAATCTTAACGATCTTACCACGATCAACATCAAGGATGTGCTTATTCCGCTTGTAAACGCAATACTCGCAAAGAATAATATCAATGTTAAACTTGCCGCTATTAACTGGGCAGAACTTGCAAGCCACGGAACACAGCAGAAGTTCACAAGCGCGGGCAGAACGAACAACGGCGGACACGACGGAATAAGGATAATAGCCAAACAGGGCGAAACACTCGTAGCCGTTCTCCGCTATATCGCGGACGCGCTGATTACAAACGCAAAGGAAATCAAAACACTCATCTGTTCAATAGACAATGTGGCAAAGAACAAGACGATTGTCAATATCCTTTCAAGCGTATTTGCGCAGATAGGAATGGCGCATAAGGATCAGATCGTTCAGGCAGTGTTCTATCTTCTCAGTCAGAATCCGCAAAACGCATTCTTTGATTACAGAGGATTTGAGCATAAGAGTTATGATTTCTCCTATCCGACAACAGTGGATATTGATTTCATTACGGTTCTCGGTCCGATGCTTGACGGAATCATCGGAGGTCTCGCGAATCTCAACGACCTCATAGGCGGACTGCTTTACAAGGACGACATCATTTCGTCGCTGGCAACAGGTCTTTACGGAGCAGTAGAGGGCGTCAAACTCAACGATTCGCTGAATCTCACGCAGCTTCTTGCGCAGACAGATATTGATTTCTCAACAGACAATGTAGCAAAGCTTCTCACCGATAAGGATTACGGACAAAGCTATGCAAACGCCGCAAAGGTCATCAAGGCGGCAGGCTCCTGGAGTAAGGTTGACAAGGCTAAGCTCTCATGGGGAGTAACAGACAGAAACAGCTTCGTACACGCGCTGTGCGCCGTACTTCGTCCCGTTTACGGAGTGCTTGACGTTCTCCTCAACGACGGAGCGCTCGGACTGTTTGATTTAATTTATCTGCCCGGTTCAGACGGCTACACATCGTCAATCGTACCTCTTATGGAGGCGTTCGGACTTTACAATATCAAGACGCAGTATCAGTACAGACAGGATATATCAAAGCAGTATGACGCAATTCTCCTTGACATACTCAATCCGCTTCTTGACAAGGTTGAGGATATACTCAGCGCACCGCTTGAGATACTTGCCGATATGCTTCCGAACCTTGCGCTGTTCTTTGCAAACGACGGACTTCTCCAGCTTATCGAGAATCTTCTTCTCCCGATAAACGCACTCCTTGATTCACTCAGACCAATCGTAGACGTAAACAGTTTGCTGAAAGCGCTCGGTCTTGACATAGACAAGGAAATCGCGAAACTCGGACTCGGAGTATCAAACTTCCACTTTGATATTTACGACCTGTCGAAGACGCTCAAGCCGCTCATCGGAGCAGACAACATCGTCGGACTTCTCAATTCCGTACTCGGACTTATCAAGATCGGCGGAACACCGCTTGGCCTTGAGCTTAAGGCTATCGACTGGTATCAGCTTGCGTCGCACGGAACGGTAATAACCAATGAAGCGTCACAGGCAGCAACCTTCGGCGGAAGAGTTTATGTTCAGGCAGACAGAGCGGAGGTTCTCGTTGCGGTTCTCCGTTACCTGATTGAAACAATCAATTACAAGGATAACTTCGACAAGATCAATAATCTGATCGGCGGTCTCCTCGGTAATGTTTCCGATTCGGTATCCGGAATCATTTCACAGGTACTTGACAGACTTACCGGTGAAACAGACGACGTTATCTCAAGTCTTCTTGAACTCCTTCAGATCCTTGCTTGATTGGAGTCATTATATCCGATTTACTAATCATACGAATGGGACGTCTCGAAAGAGACGTCCCTTAATCTTTCTTAAAGGAATCGGCATCGCAGTGACATCGTATTCTTTTGAAAATCCGATATGGTATATTCTGCCTTTTTTATATGGTAATTAATGCTTGTATATTATAATTTTATAGTGTATAATGTTAGCATATTGTATTCTTACTCGGTGGTGAAATAATGCTCGGAAAATATGTCAGAGTCAAGGTCGTTAAACCTATTGGCTCTGTAGACGATGTTACGGGCTATAATTATCCGCTGAATTACGGTATTGCATACAACACTGATAATCGGCAGGGCGCATTTATAATGGGAATACACCATCCCGTTTGTAATTTTGACGGACGAGTTATAGCCATATTGAGTGACAGAAAAAAAGGTGATTATATCTGGATTGTGGCACCGAAAAGCACCAGATTCATTATCAATGACATTCGGGAATATATTGATTTGGAAAGGGATTTTCCAACATATAAAATTGAATGCCTTTATGAAAGCAGCTGTGGAGCCGTTGTATTTCGCGATATAAAAGGCGAAATACGTTATCTTCTTATCAAAAATAAGCGCTCGGCACACTGGGGTTTTCCTAAGGGTCATATTGAATTCGGCGAATCAAAGCAGGAAACGGCGATACGAGAGGTTCTTGAGGAAACGGGAATACACATCAAACTTATCGACGGCTTTGAATGTGTTTCCAAATATAAGATTCAAAATAAAATAGAAAAAAACGTTTCCATATTTGTTGGCACGACTCACGATACGTCAACTGCAATACAGACTGAGGAAATCGAGGATTATATATGGCTGACATACGACAGAGCGATGAGCCTTTTGAAATTTGAAAACGATAAGAATATTATCACCTCGGCACACGAGTTCTTAGATCAGAACAATTATATTTAGATAAAGGCGGTTAATTCTTTATGGAACAACAAAATTTCATACAGCACATCTGCGAAATAATACAGACCTTTCTTACGGCGCACGGTATACCCGACTGGCTCGTTGTATTTATAATATCGCTCTGTCCCATTCTTGAATGCAGGCTGGGAATGTTTACCGCAATCGTTTTGCTTCAAATGAATCCTTTTGTCGGTTTTTTTATCAGCTTTATAGGCAATATTGTTCCTATTCCATTTATCCTGCTGCTAATAAACTGGATATTTGAGATTCTGAAAAAAGTACCCGGCATCAACAAACTTGTTTTCTGGCTTGAGGACAAAACGCTGAAAAAAAGAGATAAAATAGATAAATACGGCATATGGGGACTTCTTCTTTTTGTTGCAATACCCCTTCCCGGCACAGGTGGCTGGACAGGCGCGTTGCTGGCTTCACTTCTTCATCTGGACAAAAAAAAGTCGTTCGGCGTAATTTCAATAGGACTTTTTATTGCCGGACTTATTATAACGGTTCTTTCCCTTCTTGTCGGGAACACTGTATTTTAGCCGAAATGGACAGGGAAAACAAATATCTTGTTGGTCTGACGGAAAAATATCTTAACGGCAAACCGATTGTTCTCAGCAAAGAAATCAATTACAAGCACCTTTTCAATTCCGCAGTTCACCACAATCTTTTCGGCGTGATATATTGTGCCGTCAGCGGCGCTCAAAACAAAGAAATTATAGAACCTGATTTTATGAAAACTCTCAAAAGCAAGTTTTCGGAAGTTCTGTTTCTCTGCGCCGCACAGAATGCCGCGGCAGAAAGGCTCAAAAGCGCTCTGACCGGCGCTGAAATACGCTATGTTTTCTTTAAAGGCAATGTGCTGAAGGAATACTACCCGATTCCTGAAAGCCGAATTATGGGAGATATAGATGTTCTTATTGATAAAGAAAACAGAGAAAAGGCAAAAACCGCACTGACAAATGCAGGCTTTAAATGCAAAAACAGCAACGGCCCTGTTTGGGACTATGTTCACGACGGCGTTCTGGTTGAAGTGCACACCTCTCTTGTCAACGGCAAAGTTGGAAAAAGCAGTGCCGCCGAGTTCTTTAAAGGCGCGATAGACCGCGCTGAATTTTCCGGATTTGAGGGCAAATTTTCCGATACGTTCCATTTTGAATATTTGATTGCCCACATTGCGCACCATTTCTGGTTTAACGGCGCCGGAATAAAAATGATTCTCGACCTTGCGGTAATGCTCAGCCACGGCAAAACAGATTTATCCTCCGCGCTTTCTGATCTTGACGAAATGAGACTCGGCAATTTTTCAAGAGAAATTATTTCCGTTTGCCGTAAATGGTACGGATTCGGAGTACAGTACAATACTGATGTTTCGGCAACAGAGGATTTTCTTCTTTCACACGGTGCGTTTGGCAAAACACTTCGCAACGAATCTGCTGTTGCCGTCAGGAAAGCCCTTGAAGAGGAAAAAAGCACTTCGCCGCTTCTTATGAAACTGCGTCTTGCTTTTCCGCCGTATAAAAAGCTAATGGAAATTCCCTATATAAAATTTATTGAGGGCAAACCTTGGCTCACACCTTATGCTTGGTGCTACAGGTTTATATACAATTTAAAATACAGAAAAGAGCTTACGTTCGCCACAGTAAAGGGTTTGGACGACAGTGAATCTGCCGTTCTTGCCCGTGAGGAATTAGAATATTTTAAGGAGATCGGACTTTTATGAAAATTTTAATTGCACTGGTTATCATCCTTTTCGCCGCCTTTGCGGTATGGTTTATTATTTACAGGAAAAACGGGAAATGCCCTATCTGCGCCCTTGAAAAAATGCTTTACTTCACGAAGATAACCATGGATTATGAAAACGACAGCGACTATAATAACGGTGCGGCTTTAACGCCTCCCATGGGCTGGAGCAGTTGGAATACCTTCAGACAGAATATCAACGAAGATCTTATTTTAAGTATTGCCGAAGCAATGAGAGACTCCGGTCTTCTTGAAGTGGGCTATAAATACATAAAT
>CANPXD010000081.1 GCA_947585615.1 uncultured Clostridia bacterium | reverse complement strand
TTTCGATCGGTCTCGTAAAACCGCTTATACCGCCCTCGGTACGAAGTTTTGAAAATGAATTCTTGCGCCCGGTAAGTATTTTATGGGTATAGCACTGATGACCGACGTCAAATACGATCTGGTCAGTCGGACTGTTAAATACTTTATGAATGGCAACGCTCAGTTCAACGACTCCGAGATTTGACGCAAGATGACCACCCGTTTTTGAAACGGTTTCAATTAAGAGCTTCCTTATATCTGCACACAGTTCACAAAGCTCACTGTTATCCATATTCTTTAAGTCCTTAGGAGAATTCACTCTATCAAGAACTGACATTAATTCATCTCTCTTCCGCTGTTTCTTATCCGTTTTTCGGATTTACCCAAACAGCAAGTCTAATACTATCACAAAATGTATAAAAATTCAATATATGTATATTATTTGTCGCGCTCAACAAGCTTTAACGCAAGGATTTCAAGAAATTCTGTTCCTTTAAAAGCGGATTTGAGCGCGTCAATTCCTTTTACAGTAAACAGCTCAACATCATTTTGCGCGCTTTCAACACCCTTGATTGTGGCATAGGTTGTCTTGTTGTTCTGAGCGTCTGAGCCTACAGGTTTACCGAGAACTGAACTGTCGCCTGTTATATCAAGAATATCATCTTTTATTTGAAATGCTATTCCGAGGCAGTAAGCAAATTTTGACGCGGCGGCAAGCTGGACGCTGCTTGCGCCTCCGGCAATACATCCAAGAAGACACGCAGCAGAAATAAGAGCGCCTGTTTTGAGCTTATGAACCGTGAGAAGCTCTCTTACACTCGGAGAAATACTCTCATATTTCAAATCAAGCACCTGCCCACCAATCATACCGCATACACCGCTGTTTTGAGACAAAAGACTTACCGCGTCCGCTTTCTTATCGTCAGACAGGTCGGAATCCGCAATAATCTGGAATGCGCTTGTGAGCAGCGCGTCACCCGCAAGCAGCGCAAGCGCTTCACCGTACTGCTTGTGGCAGCTCGGTTTTCCACGCCTGGAGTCATCATTATCCATACACGGCAAATCATCGTGAATAAGGCTATAGGTGTGTATATATTCAACAGCACACGCAAAATCTACCGCATCACGTCTTGGAACGCCGCAGCAGCGCGCAAATTCAAGGCAGAGAACAGGTCGGATTCTCTTTCCCCCATTGATAAGACTGTACTTCATTGCCTGTGTTACATCTTTCTGACCGTCTCTGCTTTCGGGAATATGTGAAATCAGCGCTCCCTCAACAAGCATAATATCGCTTTTAAGTCTGCTTTCAAATTCTAAATCAGTCATAATATCCAAGCCTTTCAAAATCTATTCTTTGCATATTTCCGTAATTTTCTGCTTAGCATTAACAAGCTTGTCATTGCAATAGGCGGCAAGTCCCGCGCCCTCTTCAAACAGTTTAAGGCTTTCGTCAAGCGGGGTTTCACTGCTTTCAAGCGTGGATACAATTTCCTCAAGTCTCTTGAGCGCCTGTTCATAGGTTAATTCTTCATTCATTATTATATACCTCTTTTACTCTGCACTCTGCTTTGCCGTCGCGCAAAACAAGTGTAATATTATCATTTTCAGTAAGCTGACGGGCGCTTTTTACAATGCCTTCTGAATTCCGGGTAATCGAATAACCTCTCGACAAAACAGAAAGCGGACTCAGCGCGTTAAGCTTGCCTGAAAGCGCAGCGAGCATATCCTGTTTTTTTTCCGTTTTATTTATAAGCAAATTGAAAAGCCGTTGCCTGTAGTCTTCAAGGTTTTTTTTGAAGGAGTCGATAACGGAACCGTAATCGGATAAAATCGTGCTTTCACGAAGATCTGTAATTCTCTGCATATTACTTTCAACAATATTGTTCATAATATTGCAAAGTTTGATTTTCAGCGCGTTTATTTCATTGGAAAGACTGTTTATATCGGGACATACAAGCTCAGCAGCTGCACTGGGCGTAGGCGCACGCATATCCGAAACAAAATCGCATATCGTATAGTCGGTCTCATGACCTACTGCTGAAACAACGGGCGTTCTGCAAGCTATAACCGCCCTTGCAACCTTCTCGGTATTGAACGCCCACAGATCCTCTATAGAGCCGCCGCCCCTGCCAACAATAATAACGTCTACTCCGTTACAGTTGTCAAGGATTTCCAGAGAACGGACTATATCCGACGCCGCCTTGTCCCCCTGAACGATTGTAGGTACAATTACAATTTCAGCAAGCGGATAACGCCTTTTTGTGATGTTTTTTATATCCTCCACAGCCGCACCTATGTTTGAGGTAACCACTCCGATTTTTCTCGGATACGCAGGAAGTGTTTTTTTAACTGCGGCGTCGCAAACTCCCTCTGCAAACAGTTTTTCTTTCAGCTGCTCGTAGGCAAGATTAAGAGCACCTATACCGTCAGGCTGCATATCGTCCGCATAAAGTTGATATTCCCCGTTTTTTTCATACACGGAAATTCTGCCGCTGCAAATCACTCTCATACCGTTTTCGGGCATAAATTTCAACCTTGAGGCATAGGAGGAAAACATAACCGATTTAAGCTGGCTGTTTTCATCCTTCAACGTAAAATACATATGCCCCGAGCTATAATACAGCTTAAAATTAGAAATTTCGCCGCATATATATATTTTCCGCAACGGCACGCTTTCTTCAATCAGCGCTTTTACATAGGTATTAACCTGTGATACTGTCAAAACATTCATATTGATTTTAATTTCGCATAAATTGCCGTGCCTGCAGCATTATCGCAGCTGAACCGGGGTTCTGCAAAATATGCCGAGTATTTTCCCTTAAGTTTCTGTCTTATCATTGAATTACAGGAAACACCGCCCGCAAAAACAACAGGCAGATTTCCGTAATCGTTTAAAATTTCTTCGGTCATTTTGTCAAGCGTTTCACAGATATACGTAATAACAAATTTTGCTATATCCTGCGCGCTTTCGCCGCTTTCAAACAGTTTAATCGCCTTATTTTCAACACCGGAAAGTGAGCAGTCGTTGCCGATAAGCGACGGTTTCACCTTAAATTCCCTGTTGCTTTCAGCGGAAAGCCTGTCCAGCTCTGCTCCGCAGGGGAATTTCAAATCAAGCATAATTCCCGTTCTGTCTATTGCCTGACCCGCTTTTAAATCACGGCTTTCGGCAATAAGCTTTGCTTTTATTATTTCCTCATTATCAGGCGTTACAAGAAGAGCCTCCGTAGTTCCTCCCGATACGTGAAAAGCTATAAACGGAGCGTTTATAAGTTTTAACGCGTTGCAGGAATAAAGAGCAGCCAGTATATGCCCCACCTGATGAGATGTTTTATAGAGCGGTGCGCCGCAGAAAGAAGACGCGGCGACAGCAGCATTAACTCCGGCAAGAAAGCACGGCATATAACTGCCCTCAACATTTCTTGGTCTGCTGCTTACGCCCACCGCAGTGATTTTATCTATACTCTTTATTTCAGATGTCAATTCGCCGATGACATGGGGAAGATTGACCGTGTGCTGAAAAAGGGCGTCACTCTGGCGCAGTCCTCTCTCTCCCTGTTTAACGCTGAGCATTTTCTTTTTCATAACAACTGTGCTTCCGTCATATAACGCAGCAGAAGTTGTGTAGTTGCTTGTATCAAAACCGAGAAACATCATTTGCTCCTTGAAAAAGTGCCGAGAATACCGTTTATGAACGCCGAATCCTCCTTGCCCGAATACTTTTTCGCAAGTTCTACAGCCTCATTTACGGCAACACTTTCGGGTACACTGTCCGAATAAATCATTTCACAAAGAGCAAGACGAAGAACGGAAAGATTCACTTTCGGAATACGGTTCAGCCTCCAACCCTTTGAATATTTGGAAATGATTTCATCAAACTCAGCAATATGAAGAACTGTTTTTTCAAAAAGTTCCCTGCCGTAATCGGATAGCTCAGATACGTTTTCGGAATAAATTTTTTCAATTTCGTCCACAGACTTGTCCTTAAAAAATTCTTTTTCAAAAAGCAAAACAAATGCCTGTTCTCTCATCTGACTGCGGTTCATAAATCCTCCAAAAAAACACGGCTGAAAACAGATTGCATTTTCAGCCGAATTCATAAAATCACTCTTCAGTTTCGGTAGGTACGGCTGAGCTGTTGTGCTCTGCCTCTTCAACAGAGGCAATTATAACATTAACCTTGGAAACAAGCTTTCCCGTCATATTTTGTATAGCTTCCTTGACGACTCTTTGTATTTCCTCGGCAACCGGCTGGATTTTTTTACCTGTTGCAATGTTGATATAAATGCTTATATCAAGCTCGTCGCCCTCCTGGAGTATTCTGACGGGACTCATAACCTTTAGGCTTCCTTTTTTGATTGTTGAAACAACATCGGCGGCACGGTTTGAAAAGCCTGTAACACCGTCTACATCCTTTGCGGCGTTAATTGCAATGGAGGAAACCGCCTCATCGGAAATTATAAGTCCGCCCTTTGAGCTGTAATTTGATATTTCCATAAATACGCCTCCCGTTTTTTGTATTATAGCATAACAAATATTAACTCTGCAAGCATAAAACGCAGAATTGCGAAAAAAAGCTTTTCCGATTAACATAAGTTATACCCCACGGGCTGCATATGATTTGTTTTAAATTATGTAGACTGAATTATCGTAACATTTTCAAAGCCGCAGTTAAGCTGCTGGATCGCGATTTCTTTAATTTGCAGGATTACCGTATCGGTAAGTTCAGGAGCGTCTACTATAACGTCAACACGTGTGCCGTCCTCGCTGATCACTGCAAGGCAGTTGTTTATTCCCTTAGCCTGAACGAGCGTTTCTATTTTGTTTTCAGTCTCTATATTCGCAGAAATTCTGGCAATGCTTTCTGCGGCTGTTTTTCTTGATTCTTCGCTCTCGTCGGTTGCGTTTATGACCTTCTGCAGCTCATCCAGCGCGGTGTCACGCGCGCTCTGTCTGTCCACTCTTGCGGAAGAAAAGTAATCATTTTCACTGCTTGTTGTAACTTCTGTCGGAGCGTCAACATATGTTGCCTCGCCGAGAGTCTTTGTCTGTGATGAGGAAACAGCGTTTATTTTGGAGGAAATATCGCTGTTTTCCCAATACCAGTTGCCGCCAAGCCCGATTGCGAGCAGCAGAACAAATACAGACAGCGCCGTTTTTGTTTTTTTGTCCTTTCGCTTTTTGATTTCCTCTTCGGTCATCAATCCCTTAACTTTAGCTTTTTTCTTGCCTTTTAATTCCTTGTTTTCGTCCATAATACCATAGCCTTTCCGCCCACAATTTCTCGACTTATGAGCTTAATTTTGAAACAGAAATTCTGTTTGATGAAATATTGAACAGTGCCGACACACATTGTATGATTTTTTCCCTGACAGCAACATTGTCGCCGCCGGAGCAGACGACCGCCACTCCCTCGATTTCCGGAAAATTTTCTTTTAGCAGTATCGGACTGTCACCGTTTTCCCCGTCATAAATAACATATTCAGTATTTTGCGTATAAGAACTGTCATTTTCCGAATTTTCCGTATTTTTTGCATAAACGCTCTCAGAAGTATTTTTCAGCGTTATCATCACACGGCAATTTCCCACTCCGTCTATGCTCGAAATCAAATTGCTCAGCTCACTGTCAAGCCCGCTGACATATGCGGCATAGTCGGTTTCGGTAACCTCTGTTTTTTTGCTCGAAGAGCCTATATCAATTTCAGAAAGCAGAATAAGGAATATGCCTATCAGTCCGACTGCAATAATCACCTTTGTTTTTGATGACTTTGAATCGAAAAACGATTTAACTTTTTCACTTAATTTACTCACCTATATTCTTCACATCCGCAACGATCCCCAATTTTTCAAACACCGTATTTTTAACCTCCTTCGGAGAATAATCATCTGTAACGGAAATATTCACACTGTCGACGGATATTTCCTCACCCTGCTGCGAGACCTTAGCCGTCACTGATGAATTGTATATACCGTTTTCCATTAACATTTTGAGAACGGCGTTCTCGACCTCAGTCTCAGCTGCTTTTTCAACAACATTTTCATATTCGCTTTCAAAATCAAAATCAAGCCTGAAATCAGACGCGTCAAAATCTCCGAGCGGATACAAAAATGAAATAAAAATGAAAACCGAGATTATAACCTTGTAAAATCTGCCCATACTTCCTTTTGGGGACAGTACGGAAAAAATCACTGAAAGAACAAGCGTTATGCAGATACAGAACGTCCAGCTTTTTATGTAATCCATTATGCACTTCCTTTTGCGGCAACAAGAATACCGATTGAAATGATTGTAGTCACCATTGACAATATGAGAACAACGTTCATAATCAGCATTGCGTCTGAAAATGCCTTGAGAACCGAAGTGACCGAACCATCTCCGAAAACATCGGACACAAGTCCTGATAAAGACAGAAAAAATCTCCACAGCGCTACCTGCAGTATGGCAGGCAGAAAAACAAGCGCCACCGCAATTATTCCGACAACGCCCACACTTGAGCGTATCAAAGAAGAATAGGATTGAATTGAAAGCAGACCCTCTGCAATGGCCCCGCCGATTACGGGAACGACTGAATTTATAGCAAAGCGTATCGAACGCAGTCCTATAACATCGGCTCTTGCGGAAACCGCGGTTTTTATCGATAAAACAGATACAAACGCCGCGGCACAGACCGAAATTCCGGTTGTTATATACTTCTTCATAAAATCGAGAAGTGATTTTAAATTCAGCTCGCTTCGGATACCGGAGCACAGTCCCACAGCAAGGAAGCAGTTTGTAAGCGGTATAAACAAATTTTTGGAAATGTAATTGAGCGCCTGTGCAAACGAAAGCAACATGGTGTTTGTTGAAAATGCGGCAAGTGTGTTACCCGAGGTTGCAACAATCACGCAGAATACGGGTACAAAAGCATACATAAAGTCTGCGCAGACAGAGATGGTCGTACAGGCGCTGCTGATTGTATTTCTCATTTTCATTGCAAGCACAACGGCTATTATAAGCGCGCTTACTGTTGAAAAAAGAGAACTCATATCATCGCTCATCATGGTTGATTTAAGACTTTTGAAAAGCGATGAAAGTATTATAAACACAAAAATTATCACGCAGGATTCCAGAGGCGTCTGCGCCGCTCCTTTTAATATGTTATTCCCAAGCTCTGCCAGATCTGACAACGTGAAATGTATCAGGCTGTCGTAGTCAAAATCCGTAAGTCCAAGCTCGTCGAGCATATCGTAGGTGTCACCGTCAAGCTCCTCCAAAAAAGAAAAATCGTAGTTTTCAAGATACTGATTGTATTCTTCATCGGCGCCAAAAGCATGAAAAGGCAGTGCCAGAAACAGAATAAGCGCCGAAATTCCATATAAAATTCTTTTCATTCCAGAAGTCCCGATATAATTTTAATGACCGTTTCAAAAAGCGGAAGAATCATTGCAATAATTATTATTTTCGCTGCTGTTTCGGTTTGCCCCGCAAGCGCATTTTCTCCGCAGTCACGGCAAAGATCTGCCGTGAATTGCGTAATCAGCGTTATTCCGAGAACCTTCACCATAAGTCTTATGTATGATGCCGCGCTTTCAACCGATGACGACAGTTCGCTGATCGATGCGATTATTTCGGAAAGTCCCGTTGCGATTCTGATAAAAATAAGTACCGATGCGGCAAGCATAATAACTATGGAGATTGTTT
>CANPXD010000080.1 GCA_947585615.1 uncultured Clostridia bacterium | reverse complement strand
CTGTGACCCCTACATAAATGAGGAGAGTATTACTGAAATTTTTGAGCTTCCAGAAGGCTTTATCAGGGTGCTTTCATCGTCCAATGCAAGAGTTTTTGAAAAATACAGTGATACGGTTGTTGAAAAAAGTCCTGCCTATACGGTTCATAACGGCTCTGCGCTTGCGTTTATTTCGGCTATTCTCGGCTCTGAAAATCTTGTCAACACCGAGAATATGCTGTCGGTATTGTTGTCATTCGGTTCTGCTATAGGATTCGGAGTGGTTGCGCTACTGGGCTTTCTTGAGGGAATGAGCCAGCTCAATGCCGTTAATGTTATTATTTTCCAAGCAATTTGGAGTATATTTGTTCTTTTAATTTCAAAAATTAGAAGAAGCGGAATATAAATATAGAAAAAGGAGTAAAAAATATGAAACTTGAAGGAAGTAAGACCCAGGCAAATCTTATGGCAGCATTCGCGGGCGAATGTCAGGCAGGAACAAAGTACAGCTATTATGCTTCAAAAGCTAAGAAGGACGGCTATGTGCAGATTTCAAACCTGTTTACCGAAACCGCAAACAACGAAAAAGAACACGCTAAAATCTGGTACAAGCTGCTTCATGACGGAATTGCCGATACAAAAACAAATCTTCAGGACGCCGCGAACGGTGAAAATTATGAGTGGACGGATATGTACGCAACCTTTGCCAAAGAAGCAAGAGAAGAGGGCTTTGAACACATTGCTTTTCTTTTTGATGAAGTGGGCAAAATTGAAAGAGAGCATGAGGCAAGATTCTTAAAGCTTCTTGAAAATATAGAAAACGGACTTGTTTTCAGCAGAGACGGCGATACAATCTGGAAATGCGCAAATTGCGGTCATATTGTTATAGGCAAGAACGCGCCTGAAATCTGTCCCGTTTGCTCACATCCGCAGGCATATTTTGAAATCAAAGCTGAAAATTATTAATTTTTAACATTTCTGCGGTGGCGAATTTTTCGCTGCCGCAGGAGATTTATTTAGCTGTTTGCGTGACAACTCCCGGTTTTACCGGGGAGACAGAACTTTAGTAAAAATAAAACCGCCGAGCTGCAAGCAAGGCGAGAGTATATTCAAAAATAAACAGCCGTACGGGAACGGCTGCGTGAGACGGTAATGCGATGTCAAACTTTCCGTGCCGATTTTCCGTCGCAAACCGGCAGGCGGTCTTTCAGTGCCTGTGCGGACCATCAGTTCAATCGGTGGTTATGATTTTGGGGGATGAAATGTTTTATCAGTTTGAAGATGAGATGATAACCGTTGATGCAAAGGAAGTCAGCCCTTATTATGTGACGGCGGGATATGTTACCCTGAACGAATTTGAAAACATATGCGAAACATTCGGCTTCTCACGCTTTGCCTTTGATTCGTGCAGGGACAGCAGCGGCTTTCGCTCAACTGTCGAAATTTATGACGATTACAGTTTTGCCGTGCTCAATATTGCGAATGCGCAGGACGTTCATGATTCAATGGACTGCATAGGCGTTTTTATAAGGAAAAATTTGCTTGTAGTCGTGGATATTGAGGATTCCGACTGCTCTACGCGCGACAGCTTTCTCGATGCTTTAAAGCGTTATTCCTGTATCAATATAACGCTTGAAAAATTGATTTTTGCGTTTCTGGACAGCCTTATTAAAAAAGATAACAAGGCTATTGAGGATCGGGCTTTTAAAATTACGAAGCTTGAGGAACTTGTGCTGCAGGACAAGGCTACGGACAAATTTAATTTTCTGCTTCTCCATATGAAAAAAGAACTGCTTATTCTGCGTAATTATTATGAACGTCTTATAGATATAGGCGAAGCTCTTGAGGACAATGAAAACGAAATTTTTGACGAAAGCGATCTCAGGTATCTTTCAAATTTTACCGAAAAGGCAAAAAGGCTTCGTGAAGATGTTGATTCTCTGCGCAGCGCTGTAGATCATTTACAGGACGCATATTCTGCATATCTTGATTTAAAGCTTAACCATACAATGAGCATTTTTACTGTTGTGACCACAATCTTTTTCCCGTTGACTCTAATAGTCGGCTGGTACGGAATGAATTTTACAAATATGCCTGAGCTTACCTGGAAATACGGCTATCTGTTTGTAATCATCTTTTCTGTTGGGGTCGTGGCATTGCTCACATTTATAATGAAAAAAAGAAAGTGGCTGTAAATAATACGGTCAAAGGATATTCTAATGAACATAATTTCAGCACTTGCTGCCGAATTTTCCGTAAAGCCTTGGCAGGTGGAAAATACGGTCGCGCTTATTGATGACGGGAATACCATTCCCTTTATTGCACGTTACAGAAAAGAGGCGACAGGCTCGCTCGACGACACCCTTTTGCGCAGCCTTTCCGAAAGACTTGCTTATCTTCGTTCGCTTGAAGAACAAAAAGAAAAGATAAGAGCCTTGATAACTTCTCAGGAAAAGATGACCGAGGAGTTAGAAAAGGCAATAGAAGCCGTAAAAACCTTGACTGAGCTTGAGGATATATACCGTCCTTACAGACCTAAAAGGAAAACGCGCGCGTCGGCCGCAAAGGAAAAGGGACTTGAGCCGCTTGCGCTTAAAATCTATGAGCAAAACGAAAATCGGAATCCGTTTGAACTCGCGGCGGAGTTTGTGAACGAAGAGGTTGAAAATACCGAGATGGCTCTTCAGGGCGCAAAGGATATTATTGCCGAAATGATTTCAGACGACGCGGCAGGCAGAAAACAGCTTAGGTACGTATGCAGAAATCACGGCAGTATAAGTGTTTCTCCGGCTGTCGAAGACCTTGGCGTTTATGAAAATTACCGTGACTATTCAGAGCCTGTTTCCAAAATTCCCAATCACCGTATCCTCGCGGTGAACCGCGCCGAAAAGGAGGGCGTCCTCAAAGTTTCTCTGGATATGGATAAAATACACGGTATTGCCGTCCTCACAGGACTTCACGTCAGGGGCGGCGGTAAGTGTTCCGGGCTTGTGAGGGAAGCTGTCGAGGACGCTTATACAAGACTCGTTTTTCCGAGCATAGAGCGCGAAATCAGAAATGAATTGACAGCGCGCGCGTCTGCGGAGGCAATAAATGTTTTTGCGCGAAATACGGCGGAGCTTCTTATGCAGCCTCCTGTTAAAGGCAGAGTGACAATCGGACTTGACCCGGGCTACAGAACAGGATGCAAGGTGGCTGTTGTTGACGAAACGGGCAAAGTTCTTGATACGGCAGTAATTTATTGCGCTCCTCCTTATTCAAAAACAGAGGAAGCCAAGAAAATAATCACCGCTCTTGTCGAAAAATATGATGTTAAAATGTTTGCAATAGGAAACGGCACTGCTTCCCACGAAACGGAAGTCTTTGCCGCAGAACTTATCAATGAACTTGACCGCGGAATAACATATATGGTTGTCAGCGAGGCCGGCGCTTCGGTTTATTCCGCTTCAAAGCTTGCGGCGGAGGAATTTCCGCAATTTGATGTTTCATTGCGCTCCGCTGTTTCAATAGCGAGACGCCTTCAGGATCCTCTTGCCGAGCTTGTGAAAATTGATCCGCAGGCAATCGGCGTCGGTCAGTATCAGCATGATATGCCGAAAAAAGAACTTGCAAACGCGCTTGACGGAGTTGTTGAGGACTGCGTAAACTCGGTCGGAGTTGATTTGAACACAGCATCGCCGTCGCTGCTGCTTCGTGTGGCAGGACTTTCACCGGCAACTGCAAAAAGTATAGCCGAATACAGGGAAAAGAACGGCTCGTTCAAATCACGCGAAGAATTGAAAAAAGTGCCTAAACTCGGTGCAAAAACCTTTGAGCAGTGCGCAGGCTTCCTTCGGATTTCAACCGGAGAAAATGTGCTTGACAATACGGCTGTTCACCCCGAGTCGTATCAGATTGCAAAAAGATTGCTTGATATTTGCGGCGTATCCGAAGCAGACGTTAAAGCGGGACGCATTTCTTTGCTTAACGAAAAAGCGCGGGTTCAGGGTACGGCAGCACTTGCCGCAAAGCTTGAGGTCGGTGAGCCTACCCTTATAGACATTATTTCCGAAATCAGCAAGCCCGGAAGAGATCCGAGAGATGAACTGCCGCAGCCGCTTTTGCGTACAGACGTTATGGGTATAGAGGATCTTTCCGCGGGGATGGAGCTGAAAGGCACGGTCAGAAATGTTATTGATTTTGGCGCGTTTGTTGATATAGGTGTTCATCAGGACGGGCTTGTGCATATTTCTCAGATAACAAACAGATTTATAAAGCATCCGTCGGAAGTGCTGAAAGTCGGTGAAATTGTTACCGTCTGGGTGCTTTCGGTTGATACAGCAAAAAAACGCATATCACTTACAATGAAAAAGCCCGGAAAGTAATGGCTTTTTGGAGGCACTTATGGAATTCAGAAAAATGAGAAGATTTAAACAGCAGCTCTCACGTGAAGAATGTGAGGAAATTCTCAACAGGAACACTTCGGGAGTCCTTGCTGTTTTGGGTGACGGCGGCTATCCTTATGCCGTTCCCCTTAGTTATCTGTATCACGACGGCAAAATCTATTTTCACTGCGCCAAAAGCGGTCATAAGCTTGACGCTATAAAAAAATGCGGCAAGGCCTCCTTTTGTGTTACAGATCAGGATGCGGTTGCACCACGGGAATATACAACATATTACCGCAGCGTTATTGTTTTCGGGCAGGCAAGCGAAGTTAAAGACGAAAATGAAATACTGTCCGAAATAGAAAGGCTTGCCCTAAAATATGCCCCCTATGACAGCGCGGAAAATCGCAGCGCCGAGATTCGGGAGGGACTTCCTGCAATGTCTATGATAAAAATTGAAATCGAGCATATGACAGGAAAGCAGGCAAAGGGGCTTGCAGTAAAATGAGTAATCGTTCTATTTGATAGGTACCCCAAAGATTAGAGGAAACTGACCCCGGAAAGTCAGACAATGTTTTAAAGAAAACCTTGTGAAAAAAGAACATTAAGCAATTAAAATGGCTTGAAATCTGTGCTTGGCAGGTGTCAAGCCATTTCATTTTAGCTTGATTCTGCGGTTATAGCAGTAATCCTGATATTCCTCCAATTCCTTGCGGAATTGGGCGAACAAATCGAAATCCTGTAAACGCAACAGTTCCGTTTTCAAACGCTCAAAAAAGTTTTCCATAACGGCGTGATGGAAAATTTCTTCGGCAGACAAAAGGCTGAACTGTTTTACGGTAAAAAATTTGAAAGAGTGAATACTTTCGTTGATGAGTCAAAGCGTTACATTGACTACTGCAACAGCAAAAGGATTTTTTTATAATTAAAAGGAATGAGTTCGGTACGATGCCGAACTCATTCTCTCGCAAGTTACTATTTAATTTTGTCTGATTTTTGGGGGTTGCTTCACATCCTGCCGGATTTTTATGTGTTAAAATTTATTCCGCCTTATTTAAGAAGTGATTTATACATTTTGATGTATTCGTTTGCAGATTTACCCCAGCTCATATCACAGTTCAACGCGCGCGCAACAAGCGTTTTCCAATAATCGTGATTATTATAAGCGTCAATACCCCTGTAAATTGCTCCGAGCATATCATATGCGTCATATGTTTTGAATGTAAAGCCGTTGCCCTCACCGTCTCCGCTGTCAGTAACGGAATCACGAAGTCCGCCTGTTTCGCGGACGATGGGAACTGTTCCGTAGCGCAGCGCCACCATCTGAGAAAGGCCGCACGGTTCGCTCTTGCTCGGCATAAGGAACAAATCTGCGCCCGCATAGATTTTTCTTGCAAGGTCGGGAACGAAACCAAGACGAAGTCCCACCTTGTCAGGATACTTATCATGAAGTTCGCGGAAAAAGCTTTCATACTGCCATTCGCCCGAGCCGAGAACAACATACTGTATATCGCGCTCCCACAGACTTTTTTCAAGTACCTCTTTCATAAGGTCAACTCCCTTATGACCTACAAGGCGCGTTACAATACCAATGATAGGAGTCTCGGGTCTTACGGAAAGACCCATTAATTTTTGAAGTTCTTCCTTGTTCTTTGCCTTTGCTTCAAAGTTTTCGGCGTTGTAGTTTTCCCAGAGAGCAGGATCCGTTTCCGGGTTGTAGCTGTCCGTATCTATACCATTCAGAATACCGCACAGCTTCCAGCTTCTTTGATTAAGAATGGAATCAAGACCATGTGAGTACCAAGGGTCAAGCACTTCGCGCGCATAGCTTGGTGAAACGGTTGTAACCTTGTTTGCACACTCAATTCCGGCCTTAAGAAAATTAACAAGTCCGTCATATTGAATAAGATTCTGATATTCGGGAGCAATTCCGAGAACATCCTCAAGCAGTTCGTTGCCGTATTTTCCCTGATATTGTATATTGTGAATGGTGAAAACGGTTTTGATATTTTCAAATCCCATTTGATTAGCATAATAACAGCTGTAATACAGCGGAGTCAAAGCGCTTTGCCAGTCATTACAGTGGATGATGTCAGGTTTCCAGCCGATTGCGGGTATAATTTCTATAGCGGCTCTCGCAAAAAACGCAAACCGCTCCGCATCGTCAAAATGACCGTATATGCCGTCGCGTTTAAAATAATACTGATTATCAAGAAAATAAAATACGACTCCGTTCAGCTTTGCCTCAAATATTCCGCAATACTGGCGACGCCAGCTTACAGGTACGGAAATGGAGGTAAGGAATTTCATTTTGTCTTTGTACTCCTGTTTAATCGAGTCATAAAGAGGCATAACCACACGGCAGCCTATGAGACGCTTGCGCAGAGCAACAGGAAGAGAACCCGCAACATCGCCGAGACCTCCCGACGCCATCCAGGGGTTGGCTTCCGATGCAACATATAATACTTTCATAATGCTATTTCAGCCTTTCTGCTCACGTATGTTTGCCGCGCGCATTCTTGCCGGTGAGCTGGAAGAATGCGCATAAAGCGGATTCTTATAATGCTTAAATTCTTGTGCCTTTTGAAAGCGTAACGGGAAAATTCGGCGCTCCGGAAAGTTCCGCTCCGTTCTTGACGCTTACGTCCTTATCAGATATAACGCAGTTAAGTTTTGCGTTTTCACCTATAACGGAGTCCTGCATCAGGATGGAGTTTTTAACGACTGCGCCCTTTCCTATCTTTACACCTTTGAATATAATCGAGTTTTCAACAGTACCCTCAATAATGCAGCCGTCGGCGGCAAGGGTGTTTTTCATCTTTGAGTCTATTCCGTAGATGGACGGCATATCATCTCTTTCCTTTGTGTATATGGGAAAATCGTTTCTGAAAAGTCTTTTTCTGTTTTCTTTTTCAAGGAGACTCATTGAAACATCGTAGTATGCCTGAACAGAGGACAGAGTCCCGACAAATGAATCTGTTGCGTCATAGGCATAGATTTTAAGATTGTCGGCATTCGCCATAATAATGTTTCTCTGGAATGAAATCTCATTTCTCGAATGTGAAAAGGTAACGAGAGAATCAAGCAGATATTTTTTCATAAGAATTATATTAACGCTGTGGTAAACGTCTCCGCCTTCATTGCTGTCAAGACTCATTTCGGTTATTTTACCGTTTTCGTCAACCTTGTCAAAGCAGAGAATTGAGGAAATGCCCTCCGGCATCGGAGCTTTTACACCGACAATCGTTATATCTGCTCCTGTTTCCTCGTGAGCGTCAAAAAGAGCGTTGTAATTGAGGGACAAAACGTTGTTGCAGTCGCACATAACGACGTAGGACTGATTGCTCTGGTCAAGAAAGCCCTTGTTGCCGTAAATGGCGTCTATTCTGTTTCCCCACATTGCGGCTGTCCCCACATTAAACGGGGGCAGTATAAAAAGACCGTCGCTCTTTCTGCTTAAATCCCAAGGCTTGCCTGTGCCCACATGGTCCATAAGGGAGGAATAGTTGAACAGGGTGGTGAC
>CANPXD010000079.1 GCA_947585615.1 uncultured Clostridia bacterium | reverse complement strand
GAATCTTTTCGGGTTCCTTTTCTTTCGTCGTTGTTTAATTTTCAAGGTGCTTCTCCCCGCCTCGCTTCCGTTTCCCCCTCCGCAAGGCGCTTGTTAATAATACCACGAGATTTCTTAAAAGTCAACAGCTTTTTTTATAAAAAAATAAAAAAAATTTCAAATCGTCTTTTTAACTGAAATTTTTCGGTTGCATTTAATATTTTTATTTGTTATAATCAATTCACTGTCATCTGTTTACAGTTTTCGGTAACTATATATTATTACATTATATTAAAGGGAGCTGATATTGTGCCAATAAGAATTGACGACGAATTGCCGGCAAAACAGAGTCTGGAACTTGAAAATGTATTCGTTATGAGCAACAAGCGCGCAGACACGCAGGATATTAGACCTCTTGATATTATTATTCTCAATTTGATGCCAACAAAGGTTGAAACTGAAACACAGCTCCTCAGACTGCTTTCAAATTCACCGCTTCAAGTGAATATTGAACTTCTGCAGGTTGCAACGCATAAGACAAAAAACACCCCGCAGGAGCATATGCTCAAATTCTATAAAACCTTTGATGAAATAAAAAAGAACAGATATGATGGAATGATTATCACAGGCGCTCCGCTTGCTGACCTTGAATTTCGCGAGGTTGATTTCTGGCAGGAGCTTTGCTCTATTTTTGAATGGACAAAAACAAACGTATATTCTACGCTGCATTTGTGCTGGGGAGCTTTTGCCGCTCTTTACTATCACTACGGAATCTATCCCGTTACCCTTGAAAAAAAACGGTTCGGAGTATTTCCGCACCGCAGTCTTGATATTATGCACCCTCTTATGCGAGGACTTGACGATATATTCTATGTGCCGCATTCAAGAGAGTGGGATTTAAACAGAAACGACATCGCAAAAATCAAAGACCTTCAGATAATATCCTACAGTGACGAGGCCGGAATTCACATTATTTCCGATATGGAATGCCGAAACATTTTCATAACGGGTCACAGCGAATACGACAGAGATACTCTCGCAAAGGAATACTTCCGTGATTTGAACAAGGGACTTCCTATTGACAAACCGGTAAATTATTTCCCGAACGATGATATAAACCTTGTTCCGAATATGAACTGGAAAAGCGCAGGAAATCTTATCTATACAAACTGGCTTAACTACTTTGTTTATCAGAAAACCCCTTATGACCTCAACAACTTATAAAATCAACTTTCAAGCCGTTCCCGAATCTTTCGGAGAACGGCTTTTTCCTTTCGTGAAACCTGTACCTGTGAAATTCCGAGCGCGTCGGCTGTGAACGCCTGCGTCTGTCCCTTATAAAATCTGTAATCAATAAGCCTTTTCTCCTGTTCATCAAGAGTATCTATAATCTGAAACAAAGAGAGCCTGTCAAAAAGATTTTCCGTATCGTCAACGGGAATATCAAAATCTGAAGAACCTTCCTCACCGAACTGGCTTATTGAAAGCATAGGATTTATTACATTGAGTATTTCCGCCGTTTCATTTACGTCACATCCTAGCATTTCGGCGAGTTCGGAAACTGTAGGTTCGCGAAGTTCTCTTTTCACAAATCGTTCTCGCAGATTCTGCGCCTTTATGGATTTTTCTTTAAGCGTTCTGCCAACCTTTATCGCTCCTCCGTCACGGAAAACACGCTTAATTTCGCCCATTATAACAGGCACGGCATATGTTGAAAACTGAAAGCCTTTTTCTGCGTCAAAGTTATCGACTGCTTTTATAAGACCGATACAGCCGGACTGAAACAAATCCTCATAATCCGCGCCCCTGCCTCGAAAACGTTTTGCAACAGCGTGAACAAGACCTATATTTTCCTCTATCATCTGCTCTCTTTTGTCTGTTACCATTTTGCCTTGCCTTCGATTTTTTTAATGAGGGTAACGCTCGTTCCGTTATTCACCTTGGAACGGACGGAAATTTTGTCGCAAAAGCTTTCCATAACCGTAAAACCGAGCCCTGCGCGGTCACCCCCGCCCGTAGTAAAAAGCGGAGTCATTGCCTTATCAATATTTTCTATGCCGCAGCCTTTGTCGCGAATCGTGATTTTAACCATTGAATCCTTTATTTTTCCTGTTATGTAAATTCGTCCGAACTGTTCTTTATAGCCGTGAACTATACAGTTCGTCACCGCCTCAGAAACAGCGGTTTTTAAATCCGCAAGTTCCTCAAGAGTGGGATCGAGCGGCGTTATAAATGCCGAGACAACAACTCTCGCAAAGCTTTCATTTATACTTTTACTGTCCACCGTAAGTTTGAATTCATTTTCCGTTTTCATTTTTATACTCCTTTATTTCATTGATTACCGCTATTCTGCCGAGACCCGCAAGCTCCATTATTTTTTTGGTCTGCGGCGTAACATTTCTGATTTCAACGCTGCCCTTATGATTCTGCATAAGACGGAATCTGCCCATTACAAGACCTATTCCGCTGGAGTCCATAAATGTAATATTTTTAAAATCAAGAATGAGATGATTCGGTTTAATATAGCTTATGGCATTATCTATTTTTGTACGCACCTGAACAGCAGTGTGATGGTCAAGTTCTCCGATCAGATATGCTATCATTAAGTTTCCGCTTGATTCTATAGTTACGCTCATAACTTTATCACTCCAAATAATTTTAACCGCTATGCGTGATTGTAGCATAGCGGTTATAAATTTTTTATCGAAAAATAGTATGAAAATAAATATAATCATTATATTGTTTCTTCAGCGTAATTATGACAGTTCCAGCATCATTTTTCTTATATCTCTTGCAAGATAGAAAGAACCACAGACAAGTTTAAAACCCTTGCGTGCGTTTAGAACCGCAAGCGCACGGGAAATGCTTTCCTCTGCAAGGACATTCTTGCAGTATTTTTTTGCGGCAGCGGCAAGCCTTTCACTGCTCGCCGCTCTTGGATGTGACGGTCTGACAGTTATGATCCTATCGCAGAGAGGAGCTATAACAGACATATACCCGTCTATATCCTTGTCCTCCATCATGCCGATCACAGCTGAAATACCGTTGTCGGGAAGGCGCGTTTTCAGTGCATAAGCACCGTCTGTATTATGCGCTCCGTCAAGCATAATTCCGTTTATCATTTCCTGCCTTGCCGGAATATGAGAAATTTCCGCACTTGCATCTATTCCGATTTCTTTCAGAACAGCGTTTGCGGTTAAAATATTATTATTCTGAAAATTTCCTGCGTCGGGCACTTTCACAAGACGAGCGTTCATTTCTTTGCAGCGTTTTTCAAAAACTTTGCTGCACAAAGGATTGGGATACAGAACACAAGTGCCGTTTTTCTTGATTATTCCGGCTTTATGCGCTGCAATTTTCTCAATGGTATCGCCTAAAAAAGACACGTGATCAAGCGATACCGACGTAATAACAGATACTGCCGTTTTTTCGACTGCGTTTGTTGAATCCTCGTCTCCTCCCATTCCGCATTCAACAACCGCATAGTCAACGTGTTCATCATCAAAATACTTATACATAATTGCAGTGAGAAGTTCAAATTCCGTTGCGTCGCAATCTCCGAACAGGGAAACATATTTCGCAAGGGTTCTTTCAGAAATAAAGCGATTGTTAATCTGAATCTGTTCTCTGTAATCCGTTATCCACGGAGAAGTAAACAGGCCTGCTTTCATTCCCGAACGCACAAGGGCGTCTGAGATTGAATTTGCAACAGAGCCTTTCCCGTTTGTTCCGGCAATATGAACAATTCGCAGATTATTCTGCGGATTGCCCATTTTTTCAAGCAGCTTTTCAATGCGCGAAAGACCCGGCTTTATACCGAGTCTTTGCTTAGAAATTATGAAACTTAGCGCTTCTGTATAGTTCATGCTTTATCCTAAATTATTGATTGAATTTTTCAGTCCCTTGATTTTTTCGGCAAGCTTGGCGGCATCCGCTCTGTTTTGGGAAACAACACTTTCAGGAGCTTTGTTCACAAAGCCGGGATTATTCAGCTTCTTGTTAATGAAATCGAGTTTGTCCTGAGCCGCAGCCATTTCCTTTTCCATGCGCTTTTTCTCCGCTTGGAAATCTATAAGCTCTCCGAGAGGAATATAGATTTTTGCATCGTCTGTGATAATCGTTACAACGTTCTCAAATCCATCGAATTTATCGGAAACCGTAACTTCGTTTGACGACGCAAGACGCTTGATGAATTCAACGCCTGCCTTAAACGTGTCCGTAAGCGGAGTTTCTATATAAACTCTCGCTTTTTTGCTTGGCGGAATATTCATCTCGTTTCTGCGGTTTCTTATCGCACGAATAGCCGTCATAATGATTTCAAGCTGCGCTTCTTCTTGCGCAAAAGAAAGCTTTTCATCATATTCAACCCAATCGGAAATCATAATTGATTCTGTATCATGAGGAATCGCCTGATAGATTTCCTCTGTGATAAACGGCATAAACGGGTGAAGAAGCTTTAATATATCGGTAAGAACATAAACGAGAACCGCCTTTGCGGTTTCCGCTCCATCACCACTCTGAAGCCTGATTTTTGATATTTCGATATACCAGTCACAAAATACATCCCAGATAAAATCATAAAGCTTTTGAACAGCGATGCCAAGCTCAAATTTGTCCAGATTCTCTGTTACCTCCCCGGCGAGAGAGTTCACCTTGCTTACAATCCATTTGTCCTCAGGTTCAAGTTCTTCAGGCAGTCCGCCATATTTATAATCTTCACCGAGATACATAAGAACAAATCGCGCGGCGTTCCAGAGCTTGTTTGCAAAGTTTCTCGACGCTTTTACCCTTTCATCTGAAAAACGCATATCGTTTCCGGGTGCATTGCCTGTTGCAAGAGTAAATCTTAAAGCGTCGGCGCCGTACTCATTAATAACGAGGAGAGGATCTATGCCGTTTCCGAGAGATTTACTCATTTTTCTGCCCTGCGCGTCACGGACAAGACCGTGTATTAATACGGTGTCAAAAGGAACCTTTCCTGTCTGTTCAAGACCCGAAAACATCATGCGCATAACCCAGAAAGGAATAATATCATAGCCTGTGACAAGCGTATCGGTAGGATAATATCTATTGTAATCGGCAGTGTTGTCAGGCCATCCCATTGTTGAAAACGGCCACAGTGCAGACGAAAACCATGTATCAAGCGTGTCGGGATCCTGATGAATATTTTTGCCGCCGCATTTGGAACAGCAATCGGGCGTTTCTCTGCTTACCGTAATTTCTCCGCAGTCATCGCAGTACCACGCAGGAATCCTGTGCCCCCACCAGAGCTGACGTGAAATACACCAATCGCGGATGTTCTCCAGCCAGTGAAAATATGTTTTCTCGTATCTTTTCGGAACGAATTTAGTGTTTCCGTTTTTAACCGCATCAATAGCGGCACCGGCAAGCGGCTTCATTTTAACAAACCACTGCTTGGAAACCTTCGGCTCTATCGTTGTTGAGCATCTATAGCAAGTGCCTACATTATGGGAATAATCTTCTATTTCAAGAAGTACGCCCTCCGCCTCAAGATCCTTTACGATTTCCTTGCGGCACGCATAACGGTCCATACCGCTGTATTTTCCCCAGCCGTCCTTTATGTGAGCGTCGTCGGTCATAACGTCTATTACTTCTAAGCCGTGGCGCAGTCCGACCTCAAAATCGTTTGGATCGTGAGCAGGTGTTATTTTTACAACGCCTGTTCCGAATTCCATATCAACATAATCGTCCGCAATAACGGGAATTCTGCGATGAACAATAGGCAGAATAAGCATTTTTCCTATTAAAGCCTTATAGCGTTCATCATTCGGATTAACGGCAACAGCCGTATCGCCGAGAAGCGTTTCCGGTCTTGTTGTTGCAAGTTCAAGAAATCCGCTGCCATCTTCAAACGGATATTTGATATGCCAGAAATGACCGGCTTGCTCTTCATATTCAACCTCGGCGTCAGAAATAGAAGTAAGGCAATGCGGACACCAGTTTACGATTCTTTCTCCGCGATATATAAGCCCTTTTTCGTAGAGATTATTGAACACCTCAACAACCGCCTTGTTGCAGCCCTCGTCCAGCGTAAAGCGTTCTCTGTCCCAATCGCACGAAGAGCCGAGCTTTTTGAGTTGTTCTATAATTCTTCCGCCGTACTGCTTCTTCCAATCCCATGCCCTTTCAAGGAATTTTTCTCGTCCGATGTCCTCCTTAGTTATACCCTCCTTGCGCATAGCTTCAACGATTTTAGCCTCTGTTGCGATTGAGGCATGATCCGTTCCGGGAAGCCAAAGCGTATCAAAACCTTTCATTCTGTGATAACGGATAAGAATATCCTGCAACGTGTTGTCAAGAGCGTGGCCCATATGAAGCTGCCCCGTAATGTTCGGGGGAGGAATAACAATTGTATACGGTTTCTTTTCCGAATTGACGTCAGCGTGGAAATATTGATTATCGCACCAGAATTTATAGGTTCGTTCCTCAACCTCGCCGGGATTATACTGTTTTTTCAAGTCCTTTGCCATATTATTAACTCCTTTAAATAAATAAAAAAACTTTCGCCCCGTAATGAGACGAAAGCATACGTTCCGTGGTACCACTCAAATTGCGCATAAAACGCGCCGCTTAAATCCTTAACGCAGATATACGGACAGGACTACTGAACCTTTCATCCCGTCGGCTCGGAAGCTACCTTCTTTTTCACTGCCTGCAGTCTTTCACCTGCCGACTGCTCTCTGATAAGCAGAATGAAAAATACTCCTCTCCGTCTCAGCCGTTGATTATTGAAATTATCTTAACAAATTAAAACGGTTTTGTCAAGGAGAACGGTTACATAGTAACACCGTTTTTAAATATAGCGATTTCACTGTACCCGTTCAATTCATTTTTTGTCTGTCTGCCGGACGCTGTTTCAAGCACAAATTTAAAAAGCTCCTCCGCTTTGCTTTTGATTGACTCTCCGCTTATTAAATCTCCGGCGTTGAAATCTATCCAATTCTTTTTCATTTCGGACAGAAATGTATTGGACGAAATCTTAACAGTCGGAACCGGAGCGGCGTCCCTTTTCCTGTTGTAAACAGTATTATATGGACTCCCGCGGCGGCAAGAGCGGTAACGGAAACCATATCGTTTCCCGGCCCGTTGAGGAGATTGAGTCCGTTTTTTACACATTGATTTCCATAAGAAATCACGTCGGTAACAACAGCGCTTCCGCCCTTTTGAACACAGCCTAAACTTTTTTCCTCAAGCGTTGTAATTCCGCCCTCCTTGTTTCCGGGAGCCGGGTTTTCGTAAACAGGAAGATTTCTGCTTGAAAAATACTTTTTAAATTCTTTAATTAATCTGACCGTTTTATCAAACACTTCTTTGTTTTCCGAACGTGCCATAAGAATATGCTCCGCTCCGAACATTTCCGGCACTTCCGTCAGTACGGCGAAACCGCCGTAAGCCGTCAGCATATCGGTAAATTCTCCGCACAGAGCGTTTGCGGTAATGCCCGAAAGCGCATCAGAAGCGCCGCATTTTAATCCAACCTTTAATCTGCTTATCGGAACAGACACTCTTTTGAAGCCGTCTACATAATCAGCCAATTCCTTGAGAAGCCTTTTCCCCGTTTCAAGTTCGTCCGACTCCTTCTGCACAACAAGAAATTTAACTCTTCTTTCATTGAAGTCACCCAAAAACGGTTTGAATGCCTCAAGATTATTGTTTTCACAGCCGAGAGAAACAACCAACACACCGCCTGCATTGGGATGATTTACGAGCGATGCAAGTACTTTCTGCGTATAAATCATATCGTCTCCCATTTGCGAACAGCCGTACGGATGAGTGAAAGCTTTAACGCCCGTGCAGTTTTCAGTTATACTGTTTCTGCCAGCTTCGCAAAGCTTTTCAACGATTTTGTTTACACAGCCTACGGTAGGGATAATCCAAATATCATTTCTGACCCCGACTTCTCCGTTTTCTCTTTTATATCCCGGAAAAGTCAAGTCAGATACAGTCTGTTTATACGATATATACTCTTCGGTATGGCTGTATTCCCCGTTCTCGGACAAATCCGATTTCAGGTTATGGGTATGAATATGACTGCCCTTTTTCACATCTTTTGTTACTCTGCCAATGGGATAGCCGTATTTTATAATTTGCTCTTTTTCCTTAAGATCATTCAGG
>CANPXD010000078.1 GCA_947585615.1 uncultured Clostridia bacterium | reverse complement strand
TTGCATACTCCGCTCGGCATAAGATGAAGCGCAAAACGGCCGTGTTCGTTAATGATGGTATGACCTGCGTTTGCTCCTCCCTGAAAACGAACAACGATGTCTGCGTTTGCGGCAAACATATCGGTGATTTTACCTTTGCCCTCGTCTCCCCAGTTGGCGCCCACTATTGCTCTGACCATGATATAAGCTCCTATTAATTCAAAAATAAAACCGGCTCAAAAAAGAGCCGTTATTATTATATATTAGTGAAAAAGCTAAGTCAATGAATATTTTTGCGAATCTTGACAGGTAATGCCGAAAGTTAAAAGTATATTAATTAAGAGGACTTGTTTCCGACTCCGAAGGAGCGCCGATGGTAACGGTGTTCCTGTTGAGTCTCATCATGGGGATCATCAGTCCGGGCATACCTGTCATTGAGGTAAGATTGTGAATTATCATACGCAGAAACGGGAACATCTGGTCAAAGGATAAGGTGTGAATATCCGGCTTTTCGTCGCCTTCCGAATAAGAGAATTCCGCAGCCATTTCTATTTTTATTTCAAACGGATTCATATCGGAGTCTATAACGCGGAATTCAAGAATGCCTATACATTTTTTGACTTCCTCCATATAATTTACGTTGTATTTGACCTGATTCTGCAGTTTTAACTGTGTTCCCGGCTTTACTTTGTTTTCGATTTCAAGCTTATTTACCTTGTAGCCTTTAAGTTCTACCATATGGTTATACCTCCGATAATTAATTTACTGAATAATAAACAGTACCCGTTTCAAGCGTTTTATCCTTGTAATATGCAAGCTCTGCAACGTTTACAATCTGAAAGCCCTTATTTGTAAGTGCCGGAACAGCTTTTTCAACTGCGTCCGCAGTGCTGCCGTATATATCGTGCATAAGAATAATATCGCCGTCTGAGGCGTTGTCTATAATTTTTGAATAAACGCTGTCGGCATTTCTGCTTTTCCAGTCAAGTGTGTCTATGCTCCAAAGAATAATGGGACCGCAGCTGTTTTGCTTTATTACATCGGAAAGGTAGCCGCCGGTGGGACGGAATGCGCTCGGAGACTGACCCGAAACCTCAAAAAGGGTGTCGGAGCATTTTTTTATGTCCTCGGCTGTTACCTGTTTTCCGTAATGCTCGTGGTCGTATGTGTGATTGCCTAACTGGAAGCCATTTTTAACCATTCTGTTTATACATTCGGAATTTGCGGTGCTTTTTGCTCTGTTGCCGACAATGAAGAACGTTGCGGAACCGTTGTTCGCTTCAAGAACATCAAGAATTCGGTTTGTGGATGTTGCATTCGGTCCGTCGTCGAAGGTGAACGCCACCATGGGCTTTTTGGGATCAAGATTTGTTCTTATGTAGTAAGGCTTCTTCGTAACGGTGATTTTGCAGGCGGCGGTTTTTCCGTTAAAGGTTGTAACGGTTATGTTTGCGGTTCCTTCAGCAACAGCATTCACAAGTCCGTCGCCGTCCACGGTGCAGACCGCGGTGTTGTCGGAAACAAGATTTTTTTGTTTGGACGCACAACCGTCCGGAAGCTTGATGCTGAGCTGGAATTTTGTGCCGAGAAAGAGATTCTGATTATCCGCGTTGAAGCTTACCGAGGTGGGCGCCGCGCCGACAGTTATGCTGCAGCGTGCGGTGCAGTTATTATAGGTTGAAACAGTAACCTCGGATTTTCCTGCCGCGACGGCGGTGAGTTTTCCCGTCTGGTCAACGGTAACCGAGTTCCCGTTAGTTACTTTATATAGAAATCCGGTGTTGAATTTTGATTCCGGAACGCTTGCCTTAAGCGTGTATTCCTCTCCGATTCCCATTGAAAACGAGGAATCGCTGAGCGTTATGCTCTGCGGAGCTTCAATAACGCCGATATTGATTTTCTCTTTTCCTGCTTTTACCTGAACAGTGCCTGTGGAAACGGCAGTGATTGCCCCTGTTTTATCAACGGTTACAATATTTTTATCGTAGCTTTTGAATCTCATTTTTTTGCCGTCTGAAACAGGGTAGTCGAAAACCTGACCGACGCCCATATAAAAATCAATATCGTCGCCGCTGTCCTGAGCTGAATTTTCCGACCCGTCTGCGTTGACGGGTTTGTCAGAATATCTATTGTTGCATATCACAGCTGCGGCTATGACAACTGCGACGATTGCCGCAATTAAAAAAAGCGCTGCCGCAGTTTTTTTTGCTGCTTTTGATTTCATCACATTTTTCCTCTTTTCACTGAAATCTTATCATCACAAATCAATTCTGCCTGCGCACAATATCGTATTCGCCCATATCAGGCTGAAAATACCTGCAGGTTTTGCTTCTATCCTGAAGTATTTTTGCAAAATCGTCCTCATCAAGAGGCAAATCACAAAAATACTCCTCTTTTTCCTCATCATAAATATTATATTTACAGCTGTCACATAAAATATCCAAAAAAGCATCTCCCTGTATAATTATAGTACTTAAATCTAAAAAATCAATATAAGAAAACAGGAAGTTAAACGAATTTAATAATAAAAATCAAAGAGACTGTCTCCGGGAAAGCCGAGGCAGTCTCTTTGGGATTTAATGATGAAACAGGCGGATGCCCGTCATTGTCATTGCAATACCGAAGTTATTGCAGCATTCAATAACATATTCGTCTCTTACCGAGCCGCCGGGCTGCGCAATGTATTTTACACCCGATTTTACCGCGCGTTCGATATTGTCCTCAAACGGGAAAAAAGCATCGGAGCCGAGAGCAACGCAGTTCATTTCAGAGTGCCATTTTTCTTTTTCCTCTTTGGTGAAAGGAACGGGTTTTTCGGTGAAATATTTTTTCCAGAGGTCGTTTCTGTAAAGCTCCTCATATTCGTCGCTGATATAGAGGTCTATCGCGTTGTCCGCCTCGCATTTGCGTAATCCCTCGATAAACGGGAGGGAAAGAACTCTGTCGCTGCGGCGGAGCCACCAGTTATCAGCCTTGTTTCCTGCAAGCCGTGTGCAGTGAATTCTTGACTGCTGACCCGCGCCGACGCCGATTGTCTGCCCGCCCATTGCATAGCATACGGAATTTGACTGCGTATATTTGAGCGTTATCATAGATATGAGCAAATCGGTCTTTGCGATTTCGGGGATTTTTTTAACAGCCGTCGGCATATCGTTGAAAAGCTCGGACGTTATTTTTGCGTCGTTTCTTTTCTGCTCAAACTTTATTCCGAAAACCTGTTTTGTCTCCATTTCGTCCGGATTATAGGAGGGGTCTATTTTTATAATAAGATAATTTCCTCTTCTTTTCTTTTTGAGGATTTCAAGCGCCTTGTCACTGTAGGACGGAGCAATGATACCGTCGGATACCTCTTTAACAAGGTACTCCGCAACGCAGGCATCGCATTCTTCCGAAAGAGCGGCAAAGTCCCCGAAAGAGGATACGCGGTCGCAGCCTCTTGCTCTTACATATGCCTGCGCGATAGGCGTAAGTTCCATTCCGTCGGGAACAAAGCACATTTTTCTGTCCGTATCGGAAAGAGGCTGAGCCACAGCGGCTCCCGCCGGAGAAACGTGTTTAAATGAGGCGGCGCTCGGCAGTCCCGTTGCTTCCTTAAGTTCTCTTACAAGCTGCCAGGAGTTGAACGCGTCAAGCAGATTTATATAACCCGCGCTGCCGTTGAGAATTTCAAAGGGAAGTTTCTTGCCGTCCATATGAATTCTGGCGGGATTCTGATTCGGATTGCAGCCGTATTTTAATGTATATTCGGTCATTTAAATTCCTCCCGAAAAAATTTTTTTAAATAATTTTTTTAAATAATACAGACATTTTATACCGCCGCATTGAAAAAAGCAAGGATAAATGATACAATTATATCAATTTATTGAGAATCGGGGCGTAATTTGTGAAAGGGATACTCGCAGTCAGTCATTTTCTTGACGCTGAAAAGTTCAGATTGCTATACAGTCATCTGCTCGCCGCTGCAAAAAGATGCTCGGTAAAGCTTGAGATAAAAACAAATCTTGAACTTTCGATTGAATCGGTTTCGGCTGATTTCATTCTGTTCTGGGACAAAGATGTAAACCTTGCACGCCGACTGGAAAAGCAAGGAATTCCCGTTTTCAACAGCGCCGATTCAATCGAAAAATGCGACGATAAAGCGAGAACGTATATTGAACTGCTCGGCGCTGTGCGCCAGCCTGAAACGATGATCGCGCCGAAAACATATTTCAGGTCTGATTTTTCCGATTTTGCAGACGCCGCAGTGAAAAAGCTGGGACTTCCGCTTATATTCAAGGAATGCTTCGGTTCGTTCGGGCAGCAGGTTTATCTGTGCCGCACAACAGATGAAATAATATCGCATATAACGGATAATCCTTTTATGCTTCAGAAATTCATCGAAGCCTCGGCAGGCAGAGACGTACGGATAGAGGTTGTCGGCGGGCAGGCAGTCTGCGCGGTGCGCAGGATAAACGAAAATGATTTTAGGGCGAATGTTACAAACGGAGGAAAAATGCTTGCTTATGTTCCGTCACGGGAGGAAGTGCAGACGGCGGTTCAGGCGTGTGACATTCTCGGACTTTCTTTCGGCGGAGTGGATATTCTTGACGGCAATATCTTATGCGAGGTAAACAGCAACGCGCATATTATCAACATTATGGAAGCTACGGGAACGGATATTGCGCCGTATATATTTGACACAGTAAGGAGCAGTATATGAGCGGAATCCTTGTTTACAGTGAGGATGAAGCGCGGAGAAACGCCTTTGCCGTAAACAAATTTCTTGATAACCTTGACGTTTCTCTTGTCACGGAGGAAAAACTTGATTGCTCCGAAAATCCGGATTTCGTTGTCAACAGAACGAATAACGCCGAAATCGCAAAGCGTTTTGAAGAAAAAGGAATACGTGTTTTCAACCCCTCGTCGCTCACGGCTCTTGCAAACGATAAGCAGAAATGCTATGAATTTATGCGGGATAACGGCATTAAAATACTGCCTGTGGATTATAAAGGCTTCCCCGTTATAATAAAGCCGGTTGACGGGAAGGGCGGCAGGGGAGTACGCCTTGTCGAAAGCGGAAAAATTACATTTGAAAAAGGTTTCGTTTATCAGAAAGTTGCATCGGAACCGGGGAAAGATTTGAGAGTATGGCTTATCGGAAAAAGAATTGTAGCCGCTATGCTCAGAAAAAGCAGAGGGGATTTCCGTGCGAATTTTTGCCTCGGAGGGAGCGCTTCTCCGTACACGCTTTCCGAAAAGGAAAAAAGTCTTGTTATGAAAATTGCCGGACTTATTGATTATGATTATATCGGAATAGATTTTGTGTTTGATGATTCGGAAATTGTTTTTAATGAAATTGAGGACGCGGTCGGCGCGAGAATGCTTTATGCGCTCACGGATATTGATATATTAGAGGAATACTGTGAATATATTAAAACAGAAATAAAACTGGGACGAGGTTTAAGAGACAGAATATGATAAGAATAGCTCTTGCAGGCAATCCGAACTGCGGAAAAACAATGCTTTTCAATGCGCTTACAGGCTCAAATCAATATGTGGGAAACTGGGCAGGAGTAACCGTTGAGGCAAAAGAGGGAAAACTCAGGGGCGAGGATGATGTTGTTATTGCCGATCTTCCGGGAATATACAGCCTCTCTCCGTACACCCCGGAGGAAGTTGTGGCAAGAAATTATCTTGTCAACGAAGAACCTGATGTTATTCTCAATATAATTGACGGAACAAATCTTGAAAGAAATCTTTATCTGACAACACAGCTTTGTGAAATCGGTATACCGGTTGTAATGGCTATCAATATGATAGACATTGTGAAGAAAAACGGCGACGTGATAAATCCGGAGGAAATCAGTGAGCATTTCGGCTGTGTCTGCTTTGAAATTTCGGCGCTTAAAGGAACAGGCGTAAAGCGCTGCGCAAAAAAAGCCGTTGAGCTTGCCAGAACCAACAGGGGAATTCCGCCGATTCATCACAGTTTTGACGACAGAGTAGAATCTGTTATCCATTTCATTTCATCAATGCTGCCGAGCGGAACGGATATGCTCCACAAAAGATATTATGCCACAAAGATTTTCGAGAGGGACAGCCTTGTTTGCGCTGATTTCCCGGAATGTGTGAGGCTTTCGGAGGATCTTATAAAAGACGCTGAAAAATATTATGATGACGACAGCGAAAGCATCATAGCAGACCAGCGCTACAGATACATAACAAACTGCATAGACGAATGCCGCGTACGAAGCGGAAAAACGCCGTTGTCCGAAAGGATAGACAGCGTTGTTACGGACAAATACCTTTCGCTCCCGATTTTTGCGGCAATTATGTTCGGCGTTTATTATATTTCCGTAACCGTTGTGGGCGGCGCGCTTTCCGATTTTATAAACGACGGGATTTTCGGTGAAAACGGAATTACGCGCATTGTGCGGTATCTTCTTGTATCATCCGGCTGTGCCGAATGGCTTATAGGTCTGATAACAGACGGAATTATCGCCGGCGTCGGCTCTGTTCTTTCGTTTGTTCCGCAGATTTTTGTGCTTTTTGTTTTCCTTTCGTTTCTGGAGGACTGCGGCTATATGAGCCGAATTGCATTCATTATGGACAGACTGTTCAGAAAATTCGGTCTTTCGGGGAAAAGTTTTATTCCCATTCTTGTAGGAACAGGCTGCGGAGTGCCCGGAATTATGTGCAGCCGGACAATAGAAAACGAAAGCGAGCGCCGCATGACGATTATCACAACAACGTTTATTCCCTGCGGAGCAAAGCTTCCCGTTATCGCGCTTATTTCCTCAGCACTTTTCGGCGGCGCGTGGTGGGTTGCGCCGGGCGCATATTTTATGGGAATTGCGGCAATAATCTCAAGCGGAATCATTCTAAAAAAAACAAAGCCGTTTCTGAGCAAACCGTCTCCTTTTGTTATGGAACTGCCGCCGTATCATATGCCTTCGTTCAAATCCGTTGCCCGCGCAACGACAGACAGAACATACAGCTACATTAAAAAAGCAGGCACTATAATCCTGCTTGCGTCCTGCGCCGTGTGGTTTCTTTCATGCTTCGGCTTTTACGGCGGAAAATTCGGAATGGTTCAGAATATGGACAATTCGGTGCTTGCTCATTTCGGAAATGGTATTGACGCCGTTTTCCGACCGCTTGGATTCGGAACGTGGCAGGCTTCGGTGGCAACGCTCCTCGGACTTGCCGCAAAGGAAGAAATCGTCGGCGTGTTCGGCGTGCTTTATAATGATATTGGAGAGGCTTTCAGTCCTCTTTCCGGATTTTCATTTCTTGCATTTAATCTGCTCTGCGCGCCGTGTATTGCGGCAATGAGCGCAATCCGCAGAGAGATGAACAGCGCGAAATGGACGCTGTTTGCAATAGGCTATCAGTGCCTGTTTGCATACTGCGTATCCCTTTGTATCTATCAGACTGGACTTGCAATTCAAACGGGAAGCGTCAGCGTGGGGCTGATGATTGCCGTATGTATATTTGTTCTTTTTGTTTTTATGCTTTTCAAAAAACCGGCAAACAGAAAATCCGTACTGTTGCAAAAATGAAAAGAAATGATAAAATATAGGCGGTCAAAAGGGAAAAGTGATGAGTAGAATAATGATTATCGGCTCTGTGGCCGAGGAAAAAATACGCGCTTTCTGCGCTGAACTAAAGACGGAGGCGGATTTTAACATCCCATGCAGAACAACAGGAGAGTGTGACGGATATGATGCTGTTTTCTTCTGCGAGCCGTTCAACAGAGCAGAGCTTAAATACTGGATCGGAAACAATCATCTCAGAATTTCGGCAGGCGAAAAGGAGCTTAAAGAGGAAATTTTGTTTTTTGCGGGAAATCCTTATCCGCTTGAAATAGAGAGAAAATTTCTCGTAAAGCTGCCCTCAGGGAAGCAGCTTGATAGTATTGAAAACAGCAAAAGCGTCCGAATAAGCCAGGCATACTGTCGGGATGAAAACGGAAATTTTCGAGTTCGCCGCAGGCAGAACGGAGACAGCGTTTCCTATATACGAACGGAAAAAATCAAAATTTCGGAAATCAGACGGCTTGAAAAGGAAACCGTTATTTCCGAAAAAGAATATGCGGATGCCGTAAGGGGCCGCAAGGTTATATCAAAGATACGCCTTTGCTTCCTTTATAAGGACAAATATTTTGAACTTGATATTTTTCCTTTCTGGAGGGATACCGCTATGCTTGAAATTGAACTGAAAAGCGAAAACGAGT
>CANPXD010000077.1 GCA_947585615.1 uncultured Clostridia bacterium | reverse complement strand
CAGTGTTGCAGCGGGGAACACGGCTCATGCGGACTTTGTAAACGAAATGTTTATTGAATTGCCCGAACTCGGCGGAATCGGCACAACGCCGTATTATGTTGGCGGAGCGTTGCTGATGCTTGCGGCAGCGGTTTATCTTACCGCGGAGCGTTACAAAAAGCGCGCGCACGAAAGCATATAAATGGTTTAATTAAAAAATCGGCCGCAATCCTGCCGTTCGGCAGGATTGCAGCCTTTTCCTTTTATTTTAAGCTTTAAGATATTGATTTGTATTTTCTTGATGATTAAGCAACAAGGAAATGTTTTTTTATTTGCCTGAACATTTGCTTGCGCGTTTGCGTGAAACGGCGCAAATCACAACAATGGCGAACCCGGAAAGCGCTATGAAAGAAACAGGAAGAACCAAGTCAAAATCGTTTCCCGTTGCGGGAGAGGTTGATTTGTAGTTCGGGTCAACCGCCTTGCATACTGTGCATTTTCCGTCTTTATATGTGTGTGCATTAACCTCAATGCGCTCGCCGCAGGCACATTCGCGCCAATGATTTGTTTTATCGTATTTCCATTCGCCGTAGCTGTGTTCGTGGGCGGCAGGCTGTGTTTCAGGTTCGTCTTTGCCGTTGTCTGTAACAGGCTGTTTTACGCCGCACTGTGTGCATACGCCGTTCTGCCAGTTATGACCGAGGGGCGCAATATCCTGAATTTCTTTTATATCCGTATATTCATTGCCGTCTAAAGTAACTGTGGCGGTATATGCGGTTGTTCCTTTTTCCGTGCAGGAAGCGGGAACTTTTACTGCGGCTGTAATGTCTGCCTCAACTACCTTTGTATGTTCTTCGGAACGTTCGCAAACAAATGCCGCAGACGCTGTTTTGCCGTCTTCAGACCAAGTAAATGTCGGCTCACCCCAAAGATGGTGTAAATCAAATTCGGCGTCTGTTGTTGATCTTAATTCTTTTTTGACGCAGTATTTGCAAGCGCGCTCCCAGTTTCCGCGCTGAAGGCACGTGGGTTCTTTCGTTTGGACCCACTCTCCGAACGTGTGGTCTGCATTTATTGTTATATGAACCGGAAGCGTGTTACCTGATTTATCATAAACAATAATTTCATGTTCGCCCGGTTCAGATACTGTAAAATAATAGCCTGCGTTGGGATGCGTTACGCTCACCTGTATACCGTCTACCTCTACGCGGTCAAAATTCTCGTCTGTTACGCCGATTGATTTTGAGATGCAATAGATTCCGCCGTCGACAGGAGGATTCGGTCCGTAAAACCTCGGTTTTGTAGTGTCCGCTTCATCTGCAAAAGCCGTTATTCCGATACAGGAGAACAACAGTACAGCAGAAATAAGGGCGCAGATAATTTTTAAGATTTTAGATTTCATTTTTTTACCTCCGTTAATTATTAAAATAAATAGCTAAAAACGATTTTCCATAGTTGGACAGTTAGCATATAAATTATACAATATGGAACCCGATTGTTCAAGTGTGAATATATTTTTGATAGGTTGCAACGTGCAGGTTTACAACAGCTGTGTTACAAAAAGTTAAAAAGTGACGAAAGGAAACCCTTGTGATCCGGTAAAGCGGTGAAACAGCAATAAAGCGGACAAGAGAAATCACGAAAAATCAATCGTTTCTGTTTGATGGGGAGAAAGACCGTTTTAAGATTGTAAAACCCTTTGATGTGTGAAGGTTACACGCTGATTTTACAGAGAAACTCCGTCTGCCGTGTGGCAGAAGTGGATTGAAAAATCCTTTTCGTACCGGGGATATACTTTCAAATACTCCTCACGGAGAAAAGCGGAAACATTTTCCCTTTTATCGGGATTTATAAGGGCGATTGATGAGCCGTTGAAGCCCGCGCCGCTGAATCGTCCCCCGTAAACTCCGTCGCACCTGAGCATAATCTCATAGAGCGTCTGAAGCTCGGGTGAGCCTGTTTCCCAGTTATATATTGAGCTTTTTCCCGATTCAAACATGATTTTGCCGAATTCGGAAATATCGCCGTTTTCCCATGCTTTTGCGCCACGCTGCACCCTGTCGAACTCGCCGTAAAAATGCTCCGCGCGCCTGCGCCACGCAGGGGGAATTTTGTCCTTATACGCATCAAACACCTCGCGCTTTACATCGCGCATGTAGGAATCCTTGAAACTCCCATACGGAATTCCGGCAAACGCCCTGAGCGCAAATGCCGCTGCCTTCGCTTCGTCCACTCTTGAATTAAATGCGGTGTTCGCAAGCTTTCTCTCTCTGCCCGAGAAAATAACGGCAAATTCATAGGGGGGCATTTTTTCGCTTGTGGGAATCAGTCTGTAGGAATCGTCAAGCGTATCAAGAAAAAGAAGATGATCCTTTTTTGAATATACCTCGCAGCTTTGGTCCATTTTACCGACGTTCATTTCAAGGTAATCATGCTCGGCATAAAGCGCATAATCAACAATTTCCTGCCTCGACAGAGAAATATCATTGATTTTTGCAATGGCGCAGATATAGGCTATAAGTACGGCGGCGGACGACGAAAGTCCCCCGACGGGAAGATCGCCGTAAATGAAGCCGATAAGTCCCTTGTCAATCTTAAAGCTTCTTTTCAGCGAAACAAACGCCGCTTTTGCGAAATCTCCCCAGTTGTAGTTTCTCTGCGGAAGCTCATAAACGGAAAATTCCGTTACGCCGTCAAAATTACCGCTGTAAAGCTTCACACTGCCGTTGTCCGTCGGCAGATAATTGATTTCAACGCCGTGGTCGATCGCAAAGCCTGAAATCAGCCCGTGCTGGTAATCGGAATGCGCGCCGACGGGAGCAATCCTGTAAGGACAAAAAACGGAAAAAGGCTTCTGAGATGTATTAAATTTTTTTTTGAACTGAGCCGAAATATCCATAGCTTTTCACCCTATTTCTTCAGAATAAGGTAATTTTAACATATAATTAATTTAATATCAACTCGGTTGACACTGTTTATTTTATAATATATAATTGTTATAATTACGGACAAGGCTTTTGCCAAAGGAGCGAAAAATGGAAAATCCTGCCGTTTCGGTAATCATACCAATTTATAACGCGGAAAAATATCTGGCGCAATGTTTAAACAGCGTGATTCATCAAACACTTAAAAATATAGAGATTATCTGCGTTGACGACGGCTCAACGGACAGCTCGACGGAAATTCTGGAGGATTTTGCAAAAAAAGACGCGCGTTTTAAACTTTTTTATCAAAAAAACCTCTATGCCGGAGCGGCACGAAACAAAGGAATAGAGGCGGCGTCGGGCAAATATCTTGCCTTTTGGGATTCGGACGATTATTTTGAGCCTGAAGCGCTCCAAACAATGTATAAAAAATGCGAAAAGGAAAATGCCGACCTCTGCCTTTGCTGCGCTTACACCTTTGAGGACGGCTCTTCAAAGCGGACAATAGACGAAACAATACTCAAAAAGCGTTTTCTGCCCAAGGAGCGTGTGTTTTCGATAGAAACGCACCCTGAATATATCTTCAACATAGCGGCAAGAGCGCCATGGAACAAAATCGTCAGCGCCGATTTTATAAGAAAAAACGGCATTGCGTTCCAGAATCTGCAGAATTCCAACGACACCTATTTTTCAATGATGTGTATGTATTACGCACGGCGGATAACGTATACTGCCGTTCCCCTTATAAATTACCGCGTAAACAACAGCGAAAGCATTACGGGTAAGGCGGCGGCGGATCCGCTGTGCACCTACAAGGCATACGCCGCCATATACGATGAAATCACATCAAAGGGAATATCCGACGCCGCGCTGAAAAGCTTTTACGGCAGACTTTTCAACGGTCTGATACGCAGCGTTATGATACAGGAAAATGAGGCGTCGATGCGGGCGGCATACGAAAATGTGAAAAACGAATGCTTTGAGCATTTTGACATAGCCTGCCGCCTCAACGAAGAATACTGCCGTTTTAAAAGAGACCTTGAGGATATGCTTTTCATTTCTGAGCACACGCTGGCTGAATTTCTTATGTATAAATACAGAAAGGAAAACCGTGAAAGGCTTTTCTACAAGGCAAACGCCGAGAAAACGCTCAAGGTTCGCCTTGCGCGCAGGTTCAGCCTGCTGCTGCCTGCGGATAGCAGAATTATTGAAAAAGGAAAAAAGCTTTTACATTTCAGATAAGAGAGGGATACAATGAACGAAAAAAAATACGACTATCTCATAGTCGGCAGCGGACTTTTCGGTGCCGTTTTTGCCTGCGAGGCTAAAAAGCGCGGAAAAAAATGCCTTGTTATTGAAAGAAGAAATCACACGGGCGGCAATATTTACTGCGAAAATATCAACGGCATAAACGTTCACAAATACGGCGCCCATATTTTCCACACCTCAAACAGAGCAGTCTGGGATTACATCAATCAGTTTGCCGATTTCAACAACTATATAAATTCCCCCGTTGCCGTTTACAAGGACGAGCTGTACAATCTGCCTTTCAATATGAACACTTTTTCAAAAATGTGGGGAATAAGAACTCCCGACGAAGCGAAACGCATAATTGAAGGTCAGAAAACCCTGTACAGTATTGAAAATCCGAAAAACCTTGAGGAGCAGGCGCTCTCTCTTGTGGGAAAGGACGTATACGAAAAGCTTGTCAAGGGCTACACGGAAAAACAGTGGGGCAGAAGCTGCACCGAACTGCCTGCTTTTATCATAAAGCGCCTGCCCGTGAGATACACCTATGACAACAATTACTTCAACGACCGCTATCAGGGAATACCTATAGGCGGATACAATAAAATAATTGACAAAATGCTTGAGGGAACAGAAGTTCTGCTTAACACGACGTTTGAGCGCTTTAAAAAAGAAAACGATATTTCTGAAATGAAAATCATTTACACGGGAAATATTGATGAATATTTCGGTTACCGTTTCGGCGCGCTGCAATACAGAACGGTCCGCTTTGAGACGGAGTACCTGCCCGATACGGACAATTACCAGGGCTGTGCAGTTGTGAACTACACAGAGCGGGAAGTTCCGTACACGAGAATTATCGAACACAAGCATTTTGAATTCGGCACGCAGAAGGGTACTGTGATTTCGAGGGAATATTCCTCGGAATGGAGCGTTGGCATAGAGCCTTATTATCCGATAAATAATGATGAAAACAACGCGCTCTATCTGAAATACAGCAAGCTTGCAGAAAGTGAAAAAAACGTTATATTCGGCGGCAGGCTCGGCAAATATATGTATTACGATATGGACAAGGTAATCGAGGCAGCGCTTGAAACTGTTCGTGAAGAGCTTTAAGGAGAATAAATATGGTAAAGGTTTCACTGATTGTTCCAGCTTACAACGTTGAGCCGTATCTTGTTGAGTGTATGGAGAGTATCGTTCACCAGACGCTCAGGGATATTGAAATGATCTGCATAAACGACGGCAGCACCGACGGCACGCTCGGTATTCTCAAGGACTATGCCGCAAGGGACAGCCGCATCAAACTTGTGGACAAGAAAAACGGCGGATACGGAATCGGAATGAACATCGGGCTTGATATGGCGGAAGGCGAATATATAGGCATTGTCGAGCCGGATGATTTTGTGCCGGTAAATATGTTCGGCAATCTCTATGAAATTGCAAAAAAGAACGACCTTGATTTTATAAAAGCCGATTTTTACCGCTTTGAAAGAAGCAATAACGGCGATATGTTTTTAACCTACAACCACCTTTCAAAAAAGGCGCAGGACTACAACAGGGTTTTCAATCCGAGTATGACGCCGGAGGCGATCCGCTGGATAATGAACACCTGGAGCGGAATTTACAGGAGAGAATTTCTTGAAAAATATTCAATCCGCCACAACGAAACGCCCGGGGCGTCATTTCAGGACAACGGCTTCTGGTTTCAAACCTTTGCGTTTGCGCAGCGCGCGATGATTACGGATACGCCTTATTATATGAACAGGAGAGACAATCCAAATTCTTCCGTGCGCGACCCCCAGAAAATTTACTGCATAAACGTTGAGTACGACCATATACGTGACGTTCTTATGCAGTACCCCGAAACGTGGGAGCGCTTCAAGGGATATTACACTTTAAAGCGTTTTCATAATGCGCTTACAACGTTGCGCAGGATAGCGGACGACTGCAAAAAGGAATACGTTGAGCGGTTTGCCAAGGAGATGAAGCGTGCGCGTGACCTCGGTGAAATGGACGAGAGTCTTTTCACACCCGGCGAGAGGGACAACATCAATCTTCTCATAAATCAAACTGCGGTTTACTACAAAATCAAAGCGCTGCCGATGAACAACGGCAGCACAAGCCTGAACAATAACTTTAAGCAGGTAAAAACAGAACTCGACAAAATAAAACGTTCAAAATCATATAAAATCGGCAAGGCGATCATGTTTATTCCGGTGCGCTTCAAACGTTTTGCGAAAAAAATTTACAGAAAAATCAACAAAATGCGAAAGGGATACAAGAAAGATGAGTGATATTAAGGTTTCCGTAATCATCCCCGTTTATAATGTTGAAAAATATCTTCGCCAATGCCTTGACAGCGTTGCTCGCCAGACGCTGACGGATATTGAGGTTATCTGCGTTGACGACGGCTCAACCGATTCGTCTTTTGATATTATCAGCGAATATGCTGAAAAGGATTCACGCTTTATTGCCATACGCCAAAAGAACGGCGGAGCAGGCGCGGCGAGGAACAACGGACTCGACAGAGCGCGTGGAAAATATCTTTCGTTTCTTGATTCCGATGATTTTTTTGACGAAAAAATGCTTGAGGAAGCATATACCTGCGCCGAAAAGTACAGCGCCGATTTCGTTGTGTTCCGTTCCGACCAGTATCACGAGGACACAAACGAATTCAAAAATGTGAACTGGACGCTCAGATACGCCGAAGTTCCCCCGTATCAGCCGTTCGGCAGGCGCGCTATGACAGACAATATTTTCAAAGTTTTTGTCGGCTGGGCGTGGGACAAGCTATATAACAGGGAATTTGTTATCAACAACAAGCTCCGTTTTCAGGAGCAGCGTACAAGCAACGATATGCTTTTTGTTTTTTCAGCCGTTGCGATTGCAAAAAAAATCGCGTATGTCGAAAAGGACAAGATCCTCGCCCACCAGCGCAGAAACAATAAGGACTCGCTCTCCAACACAAGAGAAAAATCGTGGGACTGCTTTTACAAAGCGCTGCTGGCTCTTCGGGAGCGTCTTGATAACGAGGGTATCTACAAAGAACTTGAAAAAGATTATATAAATTACGCGCTTCATTTCAGCCTCTGGAATCTAAACACGCTTGCTCCGCCAACCTACGACAAGCTTTTCAATAAGCTGAAGGACGAGTGGTGGAAAGAGCTTGGAGTTGCGGGCAAGGACAAATCATATTTTTACAATAAAAAAGAATTTGAACAGTACGAAAAGCTTTTCAAAGCGCAAACGCATTGATAATAAAATTTTTCAAATGTTTTTCTAAAAATTTAGATTAATAACAGAATTTAATAGACTTTATTCCTCCGAATTGTGCAAACAATATAATTACGCGGAGCACCGCGCAATTTATTTTCGGAGGAATTTTTTATGAAAAAGAAAACAATCAATATTATGAAAGGTCTCGGTGTTGCAATGGCAGTGGGTTCTGTTATGGCGGCGGCAGGCGCGACTATGGGACAGAACAGTAAAAGCACAAAAAAAACAATGCAGAAAGCAGTCAACAAGGTTTCCGATTTTGTTGACACGGTAGCGTCGGTAATGTAACAGCCGCGAAAAACCGAACGAAGGGGCGTCCGCTGCGGCTGCCCCTTGTTTTTTATTTTTTTCATATTCCCATACCGAATATACATATTAATTATTGGTGATTTTATGAAAAAAATATCATTAAGAGAGCTGACTGACTTTCCCATTGAATATTACACAGGCGAGCCGCATCTGGAAATAACGGGAAATTTTGAATGTATCGTTGACGGTCTGAAGTCCATAGAGGAATATTCGTCCGACAAAATACGCCTGAGCACGGGGAAACGCAGCGTTACGTTTCACGGTGAAAATCTGCACATCAATTCACTTACGCCGCAGGGCGCAATCGTTCAGGGTTTTATTATGAGTATGGAGTTTTCGGATGCTGATTAATTTTTTCAGATGGCTTTTCGGTTATATTGAATTCACCTGCACGGGTGGCTTTTGCGAAGGCTTTATCAACGCCTGCCGCGATGCGCAGATCAATCTTAAAAACATCCTTGTCTCGGACGGCGGACTGACGGCTCAGGTCAGAATCGGCAGCTACAGACATCTGCACAGGCTCGCGTTTGCAAACGGCTGCCATGTGAAAATAAAAAAACGGCGCGGACTGCCCTTTATTCTGATGCCTCTGGCGCGCCGATCGGGACTTGTTGCGGGAGCGGTCTATCTGTGCGTTTTTATATCGCTTATGGGCGGCTTTATCTGGAACATAACCGTAACGGGAAACAACAGAATTACCGACG
>CANPXD010000076.1 GCA_947585615.1 uncultured Clostridia bacterium | reverse complement strand
GAATAATTTTATTTGATTATTCTTTTTATTTATTTTATTATATCAAACGTTGGTTTATTTGTCATTTTTTGAAAGTAAGGGTCATCTTCGTCTGCCCAGCTATTCGCTGATTCCGAATAATGATAAAAGTCTGCTGCTTATCAATTCGGGAATGGCCCCTATGAAAAAGTTTTTTACCGGTGAGGTTACGCCGCCGTCAAAAAGAGTTACGACCTGCCAGAAATGTATACGCACTCCCGATATTGAAAGAGTGGGAAAAACCGCAAGGCACGGCACCTATTTGGAAATGCTCGGCAATTTCAGCTTCGGTGATTATTTTAAGCATGAAGCGATAAAATGGTCATGGGAATTTTTTACCGAAGTTCTTGAAATGCCGGTTGACAAACTCTGGGCGACCGTCTATGAAAACGACGATGAGGCGTACGACATCTGGAAAAATGAAATCGGAATGGATGAGTCACACATTGTGAGACTCGGAAAAGAGGATAATTTCTGGGAGCACGGACAGGGACCCTGCGGTCCTTGCAGTGAGATCCATTTTGACCGCGGTGAAAAATACGGCTGCGGAAAGCCTGACTGTGCACCTGGCTGTGACTGTGACCGCTATATAGAGGTCTGGAATAATGTGTTCAGCCAGTTCAATAATGACGGCGAGGGCAATTATACAGAACTTGCGCAGAAAAATATAGACACGGGAATGGGTCTTGAACGTCTTGCCTGTATTATGCAGGGGGTCGACAATATTTTTGAGGTGGACACTTTTCAAAATATAATGAAAAAAATCTCTGACATTGCAGGCGTTTCCTATCATGAGAATGAGAAAAAAGATTTTTCCCTTCGCGTAATAACAGACCATATCCGTTCATCTGTGTTTATGATTGGAGACGGCGTTATTCCGTCCAACAACGGCAGAGGCTATGTTTTGCGCCGACTTATCAGACGTGCGTGCCGACATGGTAAGCTTCTCGGAATAAACGAGCCGTTTCTTTATAAGGTTGCCGATACGGTTATTGATGATAATTTGACGGCATATGATTATCTTGATACAAAGCGTGAATTGATTTCCAAGGTTCTTCTTTCCGAGGAGGAATCCTTTGGAAAGACGATTGACAGCGGGCTTGCCCTCCTTGACGAGTATGCCGCTGAACTTAAAGGAAATGTTTTCAGCGGAGAGGATGCTTTTAAACTTAACGATACATTCGGATTTCCTCTTGATCTCACAAAGGATATTCTTGCGGAACGCGGAATAAAGGTTGATGAGGATAAATTCTATGAGCTTCTTGAACAGCAGAAGGCACAGGCACGCGCCGCAAGAAAGGACGCCGGAGCTGATGCTTGGAAAGGTTCGTCAATAAAAATTGATACTGAGGAAACGGTATTCACCGGCTATACTGATTTTGCCTCTGACGCAACGGTTTCGGCTATTATTAAAGACGGAACGCTTGCAGATATGATAGGCGCAGGCGAGGAGGGAATTCTTATTTTAGATAGAACTCCGTTTTATGCTGAGTCAGGCGGACAGGTTGGTGACAGCGGAGTTATCAAATGTGCGGACAATGAATTTGCTGTTTTTGATACTCAGAAAAATGCTGAAAATATCTATTTTCATACAGGCACTGTTAAAAGTGGCATATTCAACGTCGGTGACAAGGTTCGCGCGGAAATTGACGGAGCAAAAAGAAAGGCAATCATGCGCAATCACACGGGCGCTCATCTTCTTCAGGCTGCTCTTCGCGAAGTTCTCGGCAACCACGTTGAGCAAGCCGGTCAGTTAGTAAACGAAAATGAAATCAGATTTGATTTTACGCATTTCAATCCTCTCACTGCCGATGAAATCCACCGTGTTGAAGAACTTGTAAATGATTTTATACTCTCCGCAACTAAAGTCGAAATGCTCGAAATGAACATTGAGGATGCTAAAAAAATGGGCGCAATGATGCTTTTCGGCGAAAAATACGGAGATATTGTAAGAGTTGTTAAGGCAGGAAATTTTTCAAGTGAATTTTGCGGCGGAACACACGTCTCAAACAGCGGAAATATAGGCTTATTCAAGATTACTTCTGAAGTTTCCGTAGCTGCCGGTGTAAGAAGGATTACCGCTGTAACGGGTAATAATCTAATAACTCGCCTTTATGAAAGTGAAAAGACAATATCCGATGTGGCGCAGGCGCTCAAGGCATCGGAAAAGGATATAGTGTCTAAGGCAGAGTATCTTTTCACCGAGAACAGGGCAAGGGAAAAGGAAATTGCTGCGCTTGACGCTGAAATTGCAAGGCTTAAGAGTGCTGAACTATTAAGCAAACCTATAGAACTTGACGGTCTAAAGATTTATACCGCAAAGCTTGACGGAGTAACTCCGGATGCTCTGCGTTCAATGGGCGATGATTTGAAAAACAGAGGAAAGGATATTATAGCTGTTATCGCCGGTGTAAACGGAGAAAAGGCCTCTATTGTCGCCGTGTGCGGTAAGGACGCGGTTTCAAGGGGGATAAAGGCAGGAGATATTGTGCGTGAGACGGCAAAGCTTGCAGGCGGCGGCGGCGGCGGAAGACCGGACTCGGCTATGGCCGGAGCCAAGGATCTCTCAAAGCTGGACGACGCGCTCGCCGCGGTTTCCGATATAGTGAAAAATTTAATATGATTTTCTGAAGGAGGAAAAAAGATGTGCCTGTTTTGTGAAATAATCAAAGGTAATATTCCGAGCACAAAGGTTTATGAAGATGATAGGATACTTGCTTTTAAAGACATAAATCCCGTCGCTCCCGTTCATATCCTTATTGCGCCAAAAGAGCACATAGCGTCTGCAAATGAAATAAATACCGATAACAGTAAATATGTTGCGCATATTTTTGAGAAAATCCCTGAAATCGCAAAGGCTCAGGGGATAGAGTCGTACAGAGTTATCAATAACTGCGGCTCTGACGCCGGGCAGACGGTTATGCACCTGCATTTTCATTTAATCGGCGGTGTTGAATTGGGAGAGAAAATCATATGAGCGAAACGTATCCTATTAATATAGCCGGTTTGAAAAGGGAACTTAAAAAATTTCCCGTTAATGACAGACTTGATATTGCCGCGTTTATTCTTTTCGGCGATGTTGAGCTTACAGAAAAGTGCGCCGCGGAGCTAATAAAGAAATGCCCCGATTTTGATTATATTGTTACGCCCGAGGCTAAAAGCATTCCGCTTGCTTATGAAATGAGCAGACAGAGCGGTAAAAAGTATATTGTTATTCGCAAGGGCGTGAAAGTGTATATGGACAATCCTGTCAAAATACCCGTTCACTCCATAACAACGCAGAATCAGCAGTATCTCTATCTCGGTCACGAGGACGGAGACCTTCTTCACGGAAAACGTGTCCTTATTGTTGACGACGTTGTTTCCACCGGAGAATCGCTTGAGTCTGTTGTCAGAGTTGTTGAGGCATTCGGCGGCAATATCGTTGCCTGCTGCGCTCCGATTGCCGAGGGTGACGCCGCAGACCGAAAGGATATAATTTACCTTGAAAAAATTCCGCTCTTTTTTAAATGACGATAATGCTGCAAAGAGGTTTGCTGTTATTACCGTATGTTTTATAGCTGTCGCTTTCGTTGCATGGGGCATATATACGGTCTGTACTCATAGTAACGGCAGGACGGCTGAAAACTCAACAACAGCATCGACTGAAGCTTTTACTGATAATTCAGAAGTATCGTTTGAAAAATACAATCTGCCGTCCGAATATCGTTCGTTTGAATGTGAAGGCGACTATTTTTCCTTTGAACCGACTAACGTAAGAAATCAGGACGGGATTTTATTTTCATCTGTTGATACTGATGAAGAACTGAATATCTATCATTGTGATTCAATCGTCTATCATATCAACGACGAAGAAAAAACGCTGTATTCGATTGATGATCCCAATGTTCATATATTTATATACTGTTTTATTGATGACGCGCTGTATTTCAGCGTATCCAATTTAAATGATGTTGCGCTATACCGTGCAGTGCCTGAATATGGGGATAACGGAGAAATTTCAATCAGGGAGCTTTCTTTGGTTTTTTCCGATGAAGTCGCTCCTGTTAAGGCGGAGAAAAACACTTTGATTATCAGTATGCTCAATGGGCAGTATTATTCTCTTGATACGATTACGGGTGTTAGCACACCGATTGACTATAACAGTGAAATCGATACTGCAAATATGCCTGACGAGGTCAAAATTGATTTCCGGCAAGCGCAGAGTATCGCTCTCAGCAAGCTTTGCAATGCAGAGTACTTCTACGGATATGACCACAAGTCCGAGGATTTTGTTTTAGAGGAACACAGCCTTATTTACAGACCTGATTACGCATATACTTCTGAATGGATTTATGAGCAGTTTCCCGAATATGCGTGGGAAATCAATTATATTACGGATTACCGATGCACGGTTTATGTAAACGCTGAAACAGGAAATGTCTCGTCTGTCAGAGTTGAATTCCTTGACTGATGAATTTCACCCGAAAGCAGGGAAATAATACTTTCGGGTGATTTTTTATGTATTATGACAGTAAAAAGGTTGCAATTATCGGCACGGGAATGGTCGGAATGAGCTTTGCTTATTCGCTTTTAAATCAAAATATCTGCGATGAGCTTTGCCTTATTGACATAAAAAAAGAGCGGGTTAGGGGAGAGGCAGCGGATTTATCTCATGGTCTTCCGTTTGCTCCGAGCAGTATGAAAATATATGCGGGTGAATACAGCGACTGCTCGGATATGGATCTTGTTGTAATCTGCGCCGGTGCCGCGCAAATTCAAGGTGAAACGCGACGCGATCTTCTCAAAAGAAATTATTCCGTATTTAAATCAATAGTTGAACCTGTGATAGAAAGCGGTTTCAGCGGAGTTTTTCTTGTTGCGAGCAATCCTGTTGATGTTATGACAAAGGCTGTTTATGAGCTGTCAGGTTTTCCCAGCGGCAGAGTCCTCGGTTCGGGCACGACTCTTGATTCGGCAAGGCTCAGATATATGATGAGCGATTATTTCAAGCTGAATCCGAGAAATGTTCACGCATATGTAATTGGGGAACACGGTGATTCCGAATTTGTCGCTTGGAGCAATGCAATGATTTCCGTTATGCCTCTTAAGGAACTGAACGGATTTGATGAGGATATGATGAATGATTTAAGGCAGATTGCGGTTGACGTCAGAGAATCCGCTTATGAAATAATCAAGGCGAAAAAGGCAACTTATTATGGAATTGGAATGGTGCTCGCGAGGCTGACGAGAGCTATTCTGAATGATGAAAACTCAGTTTTCAGTGTTTCGGCTTATTTAAAAGGGGAGTATGGCGAAAAGGGAATATACATTGGCGTTCCTGCCGTTGTGAACAGAAACGGAATAAGAGAAATCCTTGAAATTGAGCTTGATGATGAAGAAAAGAAAAAGTTTTCCGAATCCTGCGGCGTCATCAGGGCTATGATAAATGAAATAGGAATGCAATAACGGAAAAATATAAAAGCAGCGGTTTGGCTTATAATGCCTCTTGCCGCTGCCTTTATTATTTTGCTTTTATTCATTATCCTCAAGAAGATAGGTTCCGCTTGAAAGAACGGCGATTGCGTACTTGCCGAATTTGTGATACTGCGTAATTTCTTCGTCAAATTTAAGATGATCCGAAACTGTAAAATTAGAGCCGTCTATTCTTCTGACCTTGTTATTTCCCGAACAGACGTATATATCATCGCTGTCGGCTGATATATGAGTCGGACGAACAAAGGTTGAAGCGTTTTTTCCGCCTATTCTGAGATCGACCTGCATAGTCTGGCAATAGTATCTAATTGCGCAATTTTCCGCCGGACAGATTGACCAGAAATATTTCCCCGTAAGAGCAAGACAAAAAACGATTTCATTATGATACTTGAAGTATCCGCTCCATGAAAGCTCGCCGTTTCTGTCAAAAATTCCCGCTTCACCGTTTGGATAGATAACAAGTACGCGCTTGTCATACAAAATTGCGGCGTCACACTGCACAAAATTAGGTATTGTTTCACTGATCGTTTTGAAAGACGGACCGAATTTTTTTAACAGATAGGCATTTTTCGTCAGTACGTCTTTGGTCTTATTTTCAAAATCAATAACACTGTATGCTGCCTTGAACCGGGTTGTGTTCGGTATCGGAATTTTTTCAACGATTATTGCCTTTGTTTTGTCATATGCGTGGATCCCGACAATTTCCCTTGTACTTATTTTTATCAATGCCTATTCCTCCGTTCTGCTTTCGGCAGCTGTAAGATAACCGAGAGTCATAAGGCTGTCAGTGAGATGAACATTTTCAACAAGCACCTCGGGATGAGCCATAGCAATATCGTAGTTACTGAAATTCCAGAAGCTTTTAATACCAAGACGTACAAGAAGATCAGTGAGCTCCTTCATATCATTGGACGGTATGCAGATAACGGCACAGGAAGGACTGTTGTCTATGCAGAAATTTTCGATGTATTCAATGTTCCTTACAGGAATGCCCTTAATCATATTTCCGCATATCGCCTCGTTTTTATCAAAAATTCCTATAAGTTTAAAGCCGCTGTGCACTCCGAAGATTTTGTTGCAGACAGCCTTTCCAAGGTTTCCCGCGCCTATAAGAATTGTTTTTCTTTCAATTTCGACGCCGAGTATTTCGCCGATTTTTCCGTGAAGCTCGGTAACATTATAGCCGTAACCCTGCTGACCGAAGCCGCCGAAGCAGTTGAAATCGTGGCGAATCTGCGATGCGGTAAGCCCCATTCTGTCAGCAAGTTCCTTTGAACTTATTCTGACAATCCCGTTTTCCTTTAGACTGAGAAGAAAGCGGTAATATCGCGGAAGTCTTTTTATAACGGAAATGGAGATTTCATCTTTCTTTTCCATACTTGTTCCCTCTCTGTTTATACATCTGTTGGATTATTCGGCACTTGCGGTGATTGTCTCCATAACATAATCGCCGAATTCACGGCAGGTACAGCCGTTATCTCTGCCGGTAATCACAAGCTTTTTTTCTTCAAACATACATTTGTCAAGTGCAGCTTCAAGGGCGTTTGCCTTTTCCTGATAACCTATGTGCGAGAGAAGCATCACAGAAGCCCTGAGCATACTGCATGGGTCAGCGTACTGACCTCTGCCTTCGGAAATCATTCTCGGGGCAGAACCGTGAATTGCCTCAAACATGGCATAGCGTTTTCCGATATTGGCAGAGCCTGCTGTGCCGACGCCGCCCTGAAATTCTGCGGCTTCGTCGGTAATAATGTCGCCGTAGAGATTGGGAAGAACAAACACCTTGAAATCTTTCCTCCTCAGTGGGTCGATGAGTTTCGCGGTGGTAATGTCAATATACCAGTCGTCAGTGACAATATCAGGATATTCAGAACCGATTTTTTTTGCGGTATTCAGAAACTTTCCATCGGTAGTTTTAATAATATTTGCCTTGGTTATAATGGAAACTTTACCTTTGTTGTTTTTTCTTGCGTACTCATATGCAAGACGTGCAATCCTTTCACAGCCCTCCTGTGTGGCAATGGTAAAATCAACAGCGAGGTCGTCTGTTATATTTGTACCGTAAGAGCCGACTGCATAGCCTCCTTCGGTGTTTTCACGGAAAAAAGTCCAGTCGATGCCTTCTTCGGGAACTTTAACGGGCCGCATATTAGCAAAAAGGTCAAGCTCTTTTCTCATTGCCACGTTTGCAGATTCAACATTCGGCCAGCCGTCGCCCTGTCTCGGGGTTGTTGTTGGCCCTTTGAGAATTACATGGCACGCTTTAAGTTCTTCAAGCACATCATCAGGGATTGCCTTGAGACAGGCGGCCCTGTTTTCTATTGTCAGTCCGTCTATTTCCTTAAATACGACCTTGCCTTTTGCAACCTCATCGCGGAGCAGAAAGGCAAGCACTCTTTCGCTTTCTTTCGTTATAATCGGACCGATACCGTCTCCGCCGCAAATACCGATGACGATTTTGTCTAACTTCTGATAATCAACAAAATCATTTTCTTCTTTTATTTTCTTTGCGCGTGCAAGCTGTCCCTCCATAAGATTACGGAATTTTTCAACAGCTTCATCAATGGCAAGTTTATCCGTATTATCAAGCATAACAAATCATTCCTCCTGTTATTTATTCATTTCCCTTGTATAATCAAGCAAGCCTCCGCATATGAGCATAGCTCTCTGCCTGTCTGACAGATGAGAGGAATCAAGTTCATATTCCTCACCTTTGCTCAGATTTCTGAGCGTTACAGGCTCGTTCTTTTCGAGGTGTTCCTTAACTGACGGAAGCTCAAGTTCGTCAAGCTCGGAAATTTTGTCGTAATCAGCTTCGTTTTTAAATGTAAACGGAAGAATTCCGGCGTTTACAAGATTTGCCACGTGAATTCTTGCAAAGCTCTTTGTAATCACAGCCTTGACACCGAGATAGAGCGGCACGAGAGCGGCGTGTTCGCGGCTTGAACCCTGCCCGTAATTTGCTCCGCCTATAATAATTCCTTTTCCTTCCGCTTTTATTTTTTCCGGGAATTTCTCATCACAGACAGCAAAGCAGTATTGTGAAAGGTAA
>CANPXD010000075.1 GCA_947585615.1 uncultured Clostridia bacterium | reverse complement strand
AAAGCTCGCTGATTTCAGGGATGAGCATCATAAGCACTACTATTACACCGGCAAGAGTTGTAAACATCGCCTGATCCTCTCTGCCGCTTCTAATCAGAACAGTATTCAATACGGAAACAATAATGCCTATTGCCGCAATTTTAAATATAAAATTAACGTCCATTTATCCTCCCTGCGTTACTGATAAGAGCCATTTATTTTTCAAATCAGAACAAGGGTTACGGCAAATCCGCCGAATATTCCGAAAGCTATATATAAACGGCTTTTATTTTTAAAACATTCCTCATATCTTTTTTTGCTTTCAAGCATATTCTGCCTGAACGCTTCAACAAGCAAAAGCATTGATTCACAGTCTGTTTTACCTATATTGGAAAAAAGAAGGTTCAGTCTTTCATTATCCGCAGAATCAAGGTCTGTTTTAATATCAATGTTTTCAAAATTCAAATCTTTCAGAAAATCAAGATGAGAAAGAGCCTGCTCGCTGCATAGCCTTTTGATTATCTTTTTTGATTCGCTAACGGAAAAGCCAAGCTCTACAGATAAAAGATTACACATTTCAACAAGTTCCGATGCAATTACGCACTTCTTTTTCAGCTCAAGAGCCATGCTCAGACCTGCCGTCGCCGAACATAAATTCAGAAGAATAATTCCTAAATATTTCACTTCTTATTTCACTTGCTTCCACAATTTCAAAATCATTCGTGTAGTCATTCAGAAGAACTATGTAGTCAAATTCATTGAAAGACAGAAGTTCTCTGACAACAGGCTTAAACACCAGATCCGCAATGCTTGCCGCATGAACGGAAACGGCAAATTTAACTCCGCAAAGAAAACCGTCGGCTATTGCAGAAACCTCATCCGCGCCTGAAATTTCATCGCAGACAATCATTTCCGGAGATAGCGTTCTGATTGCCATTTCTATACCCAATCCTTTTGGAAAGCCCGTAAGCACATCACTGTTAAAGCCTATATCGGCATTGATTCCGTTTAATCCCTTATAAGCAATTTCATTTCTTTCATCAATTATTGCAACCTTGCGGTATCTGTTGTTGAAGCCGCCTGAAAGCAGTCTCGCAAAATCGCGCAGAAACGTGGTTTTTCCTCCTGCCGGAGGGGAAGCAACAATAATGCTTGGGAACGCATTAATATAGAGCATATTCAATATCTGCCTTGAACAGTCCCTGACCTCGTTTGCAATACGGATATTAAGCGAACTTATATCCTTTACGGATGCAACTTCCCTGCCTTTTATAACAGCCGTGGAGGTCACACCTATTCTGTTGCCGCCGTCTGCCGTAATAAATCCCCTTGTCAGGTTATCAATCACGGAATGAACTGAATAATTGTTGAGTCTTCTGAAAATCAAATCAAATTCTTCATCATCAACAACATACGCCAGATTGGAATAATGATTGAGCAGCTTACCTTTCTGAGTAATAAAAAGGCTGCTGTTTCCGAACACAATAATAAGCGGCTGTTTTCTTCTCAGTCTGATTTCATTAATCTGCCGCAGCGTCTCGTTCGGAAGTGTTGAAAGCAGTTCTTTTATACCGTCAGAAAGCGACGGCATTATGCTGTTCAGACTCAAATTGCTCACCTCAATAACATATATGAATTCTTGTCCGCAAATATTACAGCTTTGTAAAAGTGATCAAATACCGTTGAAGAAATCAGAAATCTATGATATATTTTAAATAGAATAAACACAGGTGGACATATTATGGATATTACCGTAAGCAATAGAAAGCTTTCATCAAACAAATATATAAACGGAGAAACAGTTAATTACACTATCGCATTTTTCTTTTCGTTTTTTGTTTTACTTGCCGTAAAACAGGCAGTAAAAATTCTGTTCTCCGCAAGCAGCGATGTCGCCTGTATTATTGGCTTTGCTGCGGCGGAGATTACCCTGATTATTACGGAAAGATTTTTTGTTTTCCGAGACCACGTTCTCAGTTCTGCGGTAAGGCAAACCGTTTTCGGCGTGCTCAGCGCCGTTATACATTTCGGCATTTACCGCCTTGTCCGTGTTATTTCTCAGGCTACAGACTCCTTATATGATTTCACTGTCTGGTTTCTGCTTGCCGTTTTAATTTATATGATTAATTATCCTCTTGCCCGCATTCTTATATTTGAATGTATCGGAAAACCGGACAATAAAAAAAACGGACGCGTTTATAAATTCGTTTTTTCAAACCGTTTCATTTTTCTGTCAATGGCAGTGTCTCTTCTTGCAATACTCTTTATTTTAGCCGTTTATAAAGCTTTTCCTTTCGGTGATACAACAGTTCTTCATATGGACTTATATCATCAGTACGGACCTCTGTTCACCGAACTTTACGACCGAGTAATAGACAGAGAGAGCTTTTTATACAGCTTTACTTCTGGCGGCGGTTCAAGCTTTCTCGGAAACTATTTCAATTACCTGTCAAGTCCGCTGAATGCCCTTATTTTCCTTTTCAACAGAGAACAGATACCTTATGCTATTACCTTTCTCGTTGCTCTTAAATGCGTTCTCTGCGCAGGCAGCTTTACTCTTTATCTCAAACTAAGCCTTAAACGCCATTCCTGCGTTTCTGCCGTCTTCGGTGTGTTCTACTCATTTTCCGCATATATGCTTGCTTATTTCTGGAATATAATGTGGCTTGACGGAATGTTCATTCTTCCGCTGATTGCGCTTGGCACAGAGAGAATAATCAACACGGGAAACTGCCGTCTGTATATTTGTGCGCTTGTTTATATGCTGTATTCAAGCTACTATATCGGCTATATGACGTGTATATTTTCAGTTATTTACTTTTTCGCGTACGCGGCAATTTCAATAACCAATAACAAAATTGATAAAAATTTGACAACAACAAAAAAGTGTTCGTTTAAAAATCTCCGAAACAACAAATTTTTAAATCACGGCGTAAGATTTGCAGTATCGTCCGTTTTTGCCGCAGCATTATGTGCGTTTTTCCTGATTCCGGTTTATTTTATACTTTCAGGCTGCAGCGCAACCTCCGACTCTTTTCCGGACAGCGTTAAATCATATTTTACCGTGCTCGATTTCATACAGAGTCATTTTGCCGCTCTTGAAACTACTATACGCTCCAGCGGTGACGATGTTATTCCCAATGTCTACTGTGGCGTTATAACGCTTATTCTTATTCCTCTTTTCGTTGTCAACAAGAAAATCCGACTCAAAGAAAAAGCCGTATACATTCTATTGCTGCTATTTCTTTTCGCCTCCTTTAACACAAATTATATAAATTTCGTATGGCACGCGCTCCATTTTCCGAATGACCTCCCCTACCGTTTTTCTTTTATGTATTCATTTGTGCTTCTTGTTGTCGCTTTCAAGGCAATCATGCACCTGAGAGCTGTTGGCATAAAGGAAATCGGCTTTACTGCTATGTTCTGGATTGCCGCCGCAGCTGTTTCTCAGGAGCTATCCACAAACAAAATTACCGATACAACAATATACCTCACAATAACATTCCTTATATTATGGACTGCGTTTCTCTTCCTCGCTAGGAAAGGAACAGGCGGAAAACTGATTATCGGCACGCTTGTTTTATCCATAACTTTCTGCGAAGTTATTGTTTCGGATACAAATGCTTTCAATTTCAATCAGGGACTCAGTAATTACAACAGCAATTATGAAACCTATACGGACAGTTTGAATTATATTGATAAAAACGATAAATCGTTTTACAGAACAGAACTGTGCAAACTGAACACGAGAATGGATCCGTGCCTTTACGGTTACAGAGGAATCAGCGTTTTCTCTTCAATGGCATATGAAAAATATTCGGGACTTCAGTACAGTCTCGGAATGTACGGCAACCGTATTAACAGCTATACCTACAACACGCAAACGCCGGTATACAATATGATGTACGCAATAAAATATCTCATTTATAACGACGAAGCGATCAGACCGAGCACCCAGCTTTACACAAACTATTACGATGATGCCGACGGCGGCTCAACTGTTTATGAAAACGATTATTTCCTGCCAATATCCTACTGCGTGAACTCTGCTCTTGAGATATGGAGTACGGCCGAGGGGGATCCGTTCACTGTGCAATCGGATTTTTTCACTCTCGCAACAGGCTATTCCGATGTCTTTGCCGAGGTTGAATATTCATCCTGCGAATACGAAGGAATCAGCGGTGACGCAAACGTCACGCACAACGGCAGATACTGGTTCAATAAGGAATCAAACAGCAATTACGGCAGTATTGAACTTACCATTACCGCCGTAAGAGACGGAAACGTCTATATCTATGTCACTTCACCCGACATCACGAATATTTCCTGTGAACGCGGCGGCAAAACAGTATCACAGGAAATTGAAACGCCGTATATTCTTGACCTCGGATATGCCGACAACGGAGAGGAAATCACCGTATCCATTGACGCCGGAAATATCAGCACCGATGAAAGCAGCTTTGAGATTTACGCCTACAGTCTTGACACTGAAGTTCTGAAAGCCGGATACAAGAAACTGTATGATTCCTCGATTGAAGTCAGTGATTTTTCAGAGACAAGAATCAAAGGCACTGTTTCTTCCGAAGAAAACTGCATACTATATTCGTCTATACCCTATGATAATGGCTGGAGCGTATACATTGACGGAGTAAAAACCGAAACGTTTGAAATCGGAGAATGCCAGCTCGGAGTCATGATGAAGCCCGGCACACACACGGTTGAATACGCCTACAGACCTAAAGGATTGGTCGTCGGTATTGTTATTTCTGCCGCTGCGGCAGCATCTCTTGCGGGATACGAAATTATTAAAATAAAGAAGAGAAAAAGAGCTTATATTGATATTATGACTAAATACAAATCCGAACCGTAACAGACAATAATGACAATTTAGTTAAAAGTTTAAAATAATATTTACATTAAAAGATAAATATTGTAGAATACCAACGTAAAATGTTACAGGAGGATTTATTTATGGCAAGATTAACGGCAGAAAATGTTGAGACAATACCCTATGGACCTCTCGGTATCATTGCAATGCCCGGATGTGAAAAACTCGCCGACAAGGTTGATGACTATCTTGTAAAATGGCGCAAAGGACAAGCTGTTGAGCATCAGGGTTCAATAGCATTCTACGGATACCAGAGAGATACATACAAAATCAGCATTTCCAATCCGCGTTTCGGCAGCGGTGAGGGTAAAGCTGTTATAAATGATTCCGTGCGCGGTTATGATCTCTACATCGTTACAGACTGCTTTAACTACAGCGTTAAGTATAAAATGTATGGTATGGATGTGCCGAAATCACCCGACGACCATTTTGCCGATCTTAAAAGAGTTATTTCCGCAGCCTCCTCCAAAGCAAAAAGAATTTCCGTTATCATGCCTATGCTCTATGAAGGACGCCAGCATAAAAGAGCAAGCCGTGAATCTCTTGACTGCGCAATGGCGCTTCAGGAGCTTATCAATCTCGGCGTTGAAAATATTATTACCTTTGATGCCCACGACCAAAGAGTTCAGAACGCAATTCCGCATAAATCATTTGAAAACGTTATGCCCACCTATCAGATGATAAAGGCGCTTGTAAATACCGTTGATGATTTAAAAATCGACAAGGACAGCCTTATGGTCATCTCACCCGATGAGGGCGCTATGCACAGGTGTGTATTTTTTGCCGCTCAGCTTGGTATTAATTTAGGAATGTTTTATAAAAGACGTGATTATACTAAAGTAGTAGACGGAAGGAATCCGATTATTGAACATCAGTATCTCGGCGAATCGGTCGTTGACAAGGATATTATTATTGTTGATGATATGATTTCATCGGGCGAATCAATGCTTGAGGTCGCAAGAAAGCTCAAACAGCTCGGTGCAAACAGGATTTTCGTGTGCACAACTTTTGGTCTTTTTGCAAAAGGTCTTGAGGTATTTGACAAGGCATACAGCGAGGGAACAATTGAAAAGGTGTTCACAACAAACGGCGTATATCAGCCGGATGAGCTTCTCTCAAGAGAATGGTACTGTTCTGTTGAGCTTTCAAAATATATAGCCTATTTCCTTGATACGCTCAATCATGATATGTCCGTTTCCTCTCTTCTTGATACTTCAACAAAAATTGATACTCTTTTAAGAAAAAAAGGACTGAAAAACTAAATGAAGAAACAGATAAAAGAGAATGATATTCCCACTCCCGACAACGGGAACGAAAACACCGAAGCCACTAAAAAAATGTTTTCCAGAAAACAGGTTGTTTTGATTTCAGTTTTGTGCGCTGTCATTGTTGCGGCGGTAATACTCACCGTTACCTGCGTAGTAAATGATTTCAACCCGATTACTTATGTCGCAAGTGTTGTTACGAAGGACGAGGAAAATCTTATCGGAATATGGCAGAGTGAAGAGGCTCCCGGTATATCCGCTTATGTTTTCAATGAGGATGGCACTTACGATTCGTATATTTCATCGTTTAATTTCGGCGGCGAATACGAGGTAAATGCAGATAAACTTACACTTGTCAATCCCCTTTCCGATCAGAAAGTTGTTTACAGATATTCCGTAAACGGCGATAAGCTTACTATGACGCTTATCGAAGAAAACGGCTCAAAGGTAAAAAACAGCGAACCGAATAAATATAATAAATCAAAGACTCTCAGCCAGAAATCCCTTACCGATTTGCTTGGAGAATTGAAAAAAAACCAAGAAGAAACAACAAAAAAATAATACAAAAAATTGAACCGCTGAAATATCAGCGGTTTTTTGAGGTAAAAATATATGCCGGATTCAATTAGAGACTATAAAAAGCTGACGGAAGCACCATGGGGATTGATGTTTTATGATATTATTTATAAACAGCTAAATCTGCCAACGGATAAAAGGCTTGATATGCTCGATTTCGGCGCGGGTTTCTGTATTACTGCCGAACACTATGCGTCCTGTCACAATGTAACAGCCATAGAACCAAACAGTGAAATGATTGGTTTAAGATCCGACAAAAATCACTGCAAGCTCCTCTGCGGCGGTGCAGAATTGCTGAAAGAAATTAACAGCAGCAGCTTCGATGTTGTGATATGTCATAACGTTCTTGAATATACAGAAAACAAAGATGAAATAATAGAAGAATTGATACGTGTTCTGAAACCTTGCGGAACGCTTTCGGTCGTAAAGCATAATCTCAAAGGCAGAATATTGTCGGAAGCTATACTGAACGACAATCCAAAGGGTGCACTCTCGTTGCTTAACAACAATATTGACAATAATAAAAATATGTTCGGCGTACGCAGCAGCTACGATAATGAATATCTTACGGAAACTGCGGCACGGTACGGCGCAGCTTGCGATAACATTTTCGGCATCAGGTGTTTTTTCGGACTATCCTCAAACAGTAAAATCAAATACAACGATGAATGGTACAATACGATGCTTGAACTCGAGACCGCAGTATGTGATATTCCGGAATACAGAAATATAGCATTTTATAATCACTTGATTTTCACAAAGAACAAGGAGAGAAAAAATGAGCAGTAAAGATTATATAAAATGGATAAGAGAACTTGTCGGACACGATAGAATTATACTTAATTTTGCAGGTGGATGCGTTTTTAACGAAAACGGAGAGATACTGCTTCAAAAGCGGAGCGATGTCGGTAAATGGGGATTTCCCGGAGGGGCAATGGAACTTGGAGAATCAGCCGAGGAAACAGCGATCAGAGAATTTAAAGAGGAAACGGGTTTAACAGTAAAGGCAGAAAAACTCATCGGAGTTTACAGCAATTATTTTTCGGAAAACCCGAACGGAGACAAAACGCAAAGCATAGTAATCGCATTTGAACTGACCGTAACAGGCGGCAAGCTTTTGTGTGACAACAACGAAACACTTGAATTAAAATACTTTCCCTTGGAAGATGTGCCGGAATTGTTCTGTAAGCAGCACTGTGATATTTTGGACGATATAAGAAATAAACGATACGGCGTTTACAGATAATTATTCAACCTTAAAAAGTTTCTTCAGCCGATGAATTTCTGATTATAAATCACGCTTTAATGACAATAATAATTGTATACATAATGAATATAAAATGGTGGTTATGTATGCAATACAACAAGGTTGAAATCTGCGGCATTAATACAAGCGAAATCAAGATACTTAAAGAAGATGAAAAGACAGAGCTTTTAAGAAAAGCGAGAAAGGGTGACAAGGCGGCGCGGGAACAGTTGATCAACTGTAATTTGAGACTTGTTCTCTCTGTGATCCAACGTTTTCAAAACAGGGGCGAGTCTATGGATGACCTGTTTCAGGTCGGCGTTATCGGTCTTATCAAAGCAATAGACAATTTCAATCTTGACTTAGATGTAAAATTTTCCACCTATGCAGTCCCTATGTGTATCGGTGAAATACGAAGATTTCTTCGTGATGACAATCCTGTCAGAGTTAGCCGCAGTATGCGCGATACGGCATACAAGGCAATGCAGATAAGAGAAAAGCTCATAAATGAAAATCAGAAAGAACCTACAGTAGAAGAAATAGCCAAAGAACTAAATATGAAAAAAAGCGAGGTAGTTCTTGCTCTTGAAGCGATCGTAGAACCTGTTTCACTGTATGAACCTGTATACAGTGACGGCGGAGACACTATATACGTTATGGATCAGGTCGGAGACAGTAATTGCGATTCCGACTGGATCGACGAAATAATGATTAAGGACGAAATAAACAATCTGGACAGCCGTGAAAAAAATATTTTATACCTGCGTTTTATGGAG
>CANPXD010000074.1 GCA_947585615.1 uncultured Clostridia bacterium | reverse complement strand
CCCAAGGAATATGTCGACAAACTGATGAGTGCTTTGACGCTTGAAAAAGAGTTTGATCTTGACGGCACACAGAAGCTATATGTTTACAGATTCAGTGAGCCTGTGATTGATTATCAAAACAAATAATAATGTTATTACATAATGTTTTTATTAAAAGAGTCCTATTAAAGCCGCTTGAATTCAAGCGGCATTGATTTTTTGAGCGTTGTATGGTAAAATTATAAACTGAAGAAATAGATTAATTGTATTGAACGGTATAATCAGCCGCCCTGAAAGGAAAATGCAATGAAACTCAAAGAAGAAATTGTAACAGGGAATATAGACGGAAGGGATTTCGCGGTTGCAACCGGCAAACTTTCCGGAAAATTCAACTGTATAATGAACAACAATCCTACCGCTGCCTTTATTTTTAATTTGCTTAAAACCGAGCAGACAGAGGAAAGCATTGTAAAAGCCATGCTTGAAAAATATGATGCGGATGAAAATGAAATAAGAGCTGATGTCAGGGAATTTATAGAAAAACTCTCGAACATGGGCATTCTGGAATAGATTATAATACAGTGAAAGGCATTAAACCGTCTTATGAATTACACAAGCAATGAAGCGGATTATCTTTTAAAGCTTCTTTCCTGTGCGCTGAACGGAAAGAAACCGAAAGCCGCAGCAGGCGGCGTTGATTTTGACGCACTTCTGTCGCTTGCAAAAAAACATCAGATTTATAATATGGTGTTTCCTCTTATTAAGGATATTGATGAAGTTTCCGATGAGGCTAAAGAAAACTGGCGCAGTTATACGCTTTCGGAAATTTCAAGAATGATAACTGTCAATCACGAGCGTGAAAAGATTTTTGCCGAGATGGCAGAGGCAAAAATTAGATTTATGCCGTTAAAGGGACTCATATTAAAAAACTATTACCCGAAAGAATCAATGCGGCAGATGAGCGATAATGATATTCTCATTGACGCCGCAAAGCGGGATGAACTATATGGGATTATGAAGAAAAACGGCTATAAAACCGTCGCAACGGGTGAAAATTCGGACGATTATTTTAAGCCGCCATACAGTACCTTTGAGTTCCACAGGGAGCTTTTTTTCAGCGAGCATAATTTTTGCCCCCGTTTTGACGGACTTTGGGATCGTGCTGTGCAGGATAAGGGAAATCCGTTTATGTATCATATGGATTTAAATGATGTATACATTTATTCTGTATGTCATATGTATAAGCATTTTTCGACGGCGGGCTGCGGAATCCGTTTCCTTGCAGATAATTACGTTTTTTTGAAAAAAGAAAGCGAAGCGCTTGACTGGGACTATATAAACAGCCGTTTTGAGGAATACGGGATTTCGGAATATGAGAAAAAGTCAAGAGAACTTGCATTGAAACTTTTTGACGAAAAGGAGCTTGATGAGAGCGAAACGGAACTGCTTGAATCGTATATGAATTTTGGGATTTACGGCAGCGGAACAGTCAGGCTTGCAAAAAAAATCGATAAGCTTGCCGAAGGCGGTTCGATTGACGCTGCAAAAAAGAAATATATAATGAGACGTCTGTTTCCAAGCAGGAAAAAAATGATTGCGGATTACAGAGTGCTTGAAAAAAAGCCGTATCTTCTTCCGCTTTATTATATACTAAGGCTTGTAAAGGGCGCGACAAACGGAAAAAAAACGGTTTCGGAAATTAAAGCCATAAAAAATGTAAAGAAAAAATGAGTTTTTCGGAGGACAGGCAGCTTGTCAGTAAAAAAAGAAAACATAAGAAATTTTTCAATAATTGCTCATATAGACCACGGGAAATCCACTCTTGCAGACAGACTGTTAGAGCTTACGGAGTCTGTTGAAAAAAGAGATATGCAGGAGCAGATGCTTGACGATATGGAGCTGGAACGTGAGCGCGGAATTACAATAAAGGCGCATGCGGTCAAGCTGGATTATACTGCAAAAAACGGTGAGAAATACGTGTTTAATCTGATAGACACCCCCGGGCACGTTGATTTTAATTACGAGGTTTCGAGATCTCTTGCCGCCTGCGAGGGCGCTGTGCTTATTGTTGACGCGTCGCAAGGCGTTGAAGCGCAGACTCTGGCAAACACCTATCTTGCTCTTGACCACGACTTAGATATTCTTCCCGTGATAAATAAAATTGATCTTCCTGCGGCTGAGCCTGACAGGGTCGCCGAGGAAGTGGAGGATGTTATCGGAATACCTTGTCTGGATGCTCCCAGAGTCTCTGCAAAAACGGGCGAAAATGTCGGCGAAGTGCTTGAATATATAGTAAACGAGATTCGCCCTCCCGTGGGAGACGACGATAAACCGCTCAAGGCGTTGATTTTTGATTCTGTATATGATTCGTACCGCGGCGTAATCGTTTATGTTCGTATTATGCAAGGCGTTATCAAAGCCGGAGACACAATGAGAATGATGTCAACAGGCGCCGAGTTCAATGTAGTTGAGGTTGGGTATATGAGAGCCTCGTCGATGGAAAAAGCAGAGGAACTGACGTCGGGTGAGGTAGGATATATTACTGCGTCAATAAAAACCGTACATGATGCGCACGTCGGAGATACGGTGACGCTTGCGCCAAATCCTGCGGCTGAGCCTCTTCCCGGGTACAGAAAGGTAAACCCGATGGTGTTCTGCGGTGTTTACCCTGCGGACGGAGCGGATTATGAGGCACTCAGAGATGCTCTCGAAAAGCTGCAGCTTAACGACGCCTCACTTTCCTATGAGCCTGAGACATCCGGTGCGCTCGGGTTCGGTTTTCGCTGCGGATTTCTCGGACTTCTTCATCTTGAAATCATTCAGGAAAGGCTTGAGAGGGAATACAATCTTGACCTTGTGACAACAGTTCCGAGTGTTGTGTATAAAATTCGTCTGTCCGACGGAAAAACCGTAGAAATAGACAATCCGACAAATTATCCCGATCCGGCGGACATCGATTACTGTGAAGAACCGTTCTGCAACGCGCATATTTATGCTCCGAGTGAGTTTGTCGGTACAATTATGGATATGTGTCAGGACAGGCGCGGTATTTTTAAAACGATGGATTATATAACACCCGAAAGGGTTGATATTCATTATGAGCTTCCTCTCAATGAGATTATTTACGATTTCTTTGACGCTTTGAAATCGCGCACAAGGGGCTATGCCTCATTTGATTATGAAATATCGGAATACCGGCAGAGCAGGCTTGTAAAGGTTGATGTTCTTCTGAACGGCGACCTGATTGACGCGCTTTCATTTATAATTCACGCCGACAAAGCGTATCCGAGAGCAAGGCGTATTGCCGAAAAGCTTAAAGAACACATACCGCGCCATCTTTTTGAAATCCCTGTTCAGGTCGCGATCGGCGGAAAGGTAATAGCTCGTGAAACCGTTAAGGCGCTTCGCAAGGATGTTCTTGCTAAATGTTACGGCGGTGATGTTACGAGGAAGAAAAAACTGCTTGAAAAGCAGAAAGAGGGCAAAAAGCGTATGCGCCGCTTCGGTTCAGTTGAAGTTCCTCAGGAGGCATTCATGGCTGTGCTTAAGCTTTCTTCCGATGATGAATAGCTTGGTACAGGCAGCACGTTTTGCATACGGAATGTTAATACGGGGATAAGGCTATGTATACATTTGAACGTTTATCGGATAAAGTTTATATTGCCACAAGCGCCGAACACACTTTCGGAACGGATGCGCTGCTGCTTGCCGATTTCGCGACACCTTCGCCGAGGGATACGGCTGTTGATATGGGGACGGGATGCGGTATCATTCCTCTGCTGTGGCTCAGGGACGAACACATTGCAACCGTTCACTGCCTTGATATTCAGCGGAATTCATTTGAACAGGTTAAATGCAGCATAAGACGAAACGGATTTGAGGAGCGCCTTGTGCCGCATCTGTGCGATTTAAGGGAAATCGGAAAATGCTTTGCCGCTGAAACCTTTACTCTTGTTGCAATGAATCCGCCTTATAAGCCGCTGAACACAGGGATCGAATCCATGAACGAAAGCGCAAAAATTGCACGTCACGAGGTTTGCTGCAATATTGAGGATGCTGTTAAGGCGGCGGCGTATCTTTTAAAGTTCGGCGGAAGATTCTGCCTTTGCCACAGACCCGAAAGACTTGTTGACGTTCTTTCAATGATGCGAAAATATGCACTTGAGCCGAAAAGGCTGCGCTTTGTTGCAGATAAAGCAGGCGAACAGCCGTTTTTGTTTCTTGCCGAAGGCAAAAAAGGCGCAAAGCCGTTTTTAAGAGTGGAGAGGACGCTTGCGGTTAAAGATAATGACGGAAAGTTTTCAGACGAAATGATAAAAATTTACGGTTCTTATGCCGACGGGTATAAAAAATGACAGGAACATTATATGTTGTAGGCACGCCGATCGGAAATCTTTCGGATTTTTCACCACGTGCCGTTAAAACGCTCAATGAGGTTGATTTTATTGCTGCGGAAGATACGAGAGTAACGCTTAAGATTCTGAATCACTTCGGCGTAAAAAAGGAAACAGTTAGCTATTTTGAACACAATAAAAGAGAACGCGGCGAATGGATATGCGAACGAATCAGAAACGGTGAAAGCTGTGCCCTTGTAACAGACGCAGGTATGCCTGCAATATCCGATCCCGGCGAAGAGCTTGTCAGACAATGCAGGGAAACGGGAATTCCGGTGGCGGCAGTTCCCGGTCCGACGGCATTTGCGACTGCGCTTGCAATTTCCGGAATGAAAACAGGACGATTTACTTTTGAGGGCTTTCTGAGCGTTTCAAAAAAATCGCGCTTTGCGCATCTTGAGGAAATCAAGGATGAAAAAAGAACGATTGTATTTTACGAAGCTCCGCATAAGCTGGTAAATACTATAAAGGATTTGTATACGGCGCTCGGAGACAGAAAGCTGGCAATAGTCCGTGAAATCACAAAAATCCACGAGGAGGTTATAAGTACGACTCTTGCCGAGGCGAGCGCGGTCTATTCGGCTGATAATCACCCTAAGGGTGAAATCGTTCTTATCATTGAGGGCAAAAAAGAAAGTCCCATTGGCACGATTACATTTGAAGAAGCCGTATCAAAAGCAAAAAAACTTGTTGAAAGCGGTATGAGCATCAATCAGGCTGCAAAGGAAACAGCCTCGCAGACTCCGTTTAAAAAGAGCGCTATATACGCAGCACTGCTGTGAAAATATTTATGACTAAATTTATCGCACATTTGCTTTTGAAGGAAATGTATGGTAAAATAAATTAAATACTTTTAAAGAAAGAGGAATTTTAAAATGAAAAAGTTTTTTGCAGAATTCAGAGAATTCATTTCTAAAGGTAATGTTCTTGATCTGGCAGTCGGCGTTATCATCGGCGGTGCGTTCTCGTCTATCGTAACATCACTTACGGAAAACATTATAAATCCGCTTATAAACTGTATAGGCGGCGCTGAAATTCAAGGCAAAATCCATCTCATCGGCGATAACTACATAGATTACGGAGCGTTTATTTCGGCAATAATCAATTTCCTTATTATGGCTCTTATTATCTTCTGTATTGTTAAGGCTGTCAATAAAATGATGAGTCTTACCCACAAAAAGGAAGAAGAGACTCCTGCCGCTCCGGCAACAAAAATCTGCCCGTTCTGCAAAAGTGAAATTGATATTGAAGCAACAAAATGTCCTCACTGCACATCCGATTTGACAGAGGAATAATTTAAAAACACATAGGTGATTCTATGAAAATAAGTGAATACAGCTTTAAATCCGCAACGGGAGTATGCGATATTCACGGCTGTGAATACACGCCTGACGATTCTGAGGTGAAAGCAGTTATTGTCGCTCATCACGGAATGGCTGAGCACAAGGAAAGATATAACGATTTCTTTGAATTTTTAACTTCAAACGGCTGTGCGGTTTTTATGCACGATATGGCGAATCACGGGAAATCCAACAGTGATTTCAGTCATTCCGGCTTCTTCGGAAAAAAAGACGGCTACAGAGCGCTTGTAAAAGATTTCAAAACTTCCTTTGACAGGGCAAAGGCGGCCTATCCGAATAAGAAAATGATAGTTATGGGTCATTCAATGGGCTCGTTTATAGTTCGCTGCTTTACCGCCGAATATGCGGACGCAGGCTTTGATGCGGCAATCTATATGGGCACGGGAGGTTCAAATCCTGCCGCAGGCATAGGTAATGCGCTTTCGTCTGTTCTTGCGAAAATTGCCGGTCACACACATAAGTCAAAGCTGCTTGATAAGCTAACTTTCGGCGCTTACAACAGCAGATTTGAAAAACGCACTCCGTTTGACTGGCTCAGCAGAGACGCTGCGCAGGTGGATAAGTATATGGCCGATGATTACTGTGGCTTTCTTTTCTCTGTGCAGGGAATGAACGATCTTGTTAGGCTCAATATCAATGCAAACAGCGATGATTGGTACAGAAGCGTTCCCGTTCATATTCCCATTCTTTTGATAAGCGGAGAGATGGATCCTGTCGGGAATTACGGAAAAGGACTCAGGGAAGTGTACTCTAAGCTTGTGCAGAGCGGTCATTCAAAGGCACAGCTTAAGCTTTATACCGATTGCCGCCACGAAATTTTAAATGAAATCAATAAGGAAGATGTTTATGCGGACATACTTGCCTTTATTGAAAATAATGTTTTAGGAGATTAGTTGTATGTTGTTCAAACCCGAGTATGATGAAAACGGGAAGAAAATTCTTTGTGAAATGAACGGCGTAAATTCCGAAATGCTTATGGACATTTACGTTAAAAAGCTTGTAAAAGGTGAAGTCCTTGATCTTTTCGAGGAAAATAACGAGTGTGCCGTGCTTCTCCTTTCAGGCAGCGTTAATTTTAAAGTTGCCGATAAAATAGACGAAAACTGCGCACGGAAAAATCCTTTCGAGAAAAAACCGTATGCTGTTCATTTCCCGAAGCAGACAAAGGTTTCCGTCACCGCGCTTGAGGAGTCGGAGGTGCTTGTTCAGCAGACTGATAACCAAAAGACATGGGAACCTGTTTTCTACAATCCCGATAATTGCCTGTATCAGGAGTTCGGCAAGGGACAGTGGAACGGAACAGGTCACAGAATAGTATCCACAATGTTTGATCTCGACAACGCTCCATATTCAAATATGGTTATGGGCGAGGTGTTCAATCAGCCGGGCAGATGGTCGTCTTATCCGCCGCATCATCATCCTCAGCCTGAGCTTTATTATTATCAGTTTGATCATCCCGAAGGCTTCGGCGCAGGTTTTGAAGGTAATACGCCTTATAAAACCGAAAACGGAACGTGCCTTTGCATCCGAGGAGGAAATGCGCATCAGCAGGTAACAGCCCCGGGATATGAAATGTATTATGTCTGGCTCATCCGTCATTTGGACGGAGACCCGTGGGATAAAACCAGAATATACGTTCCGGAATACGAGTGGCTTGCCAATGCGGACTAAGGGCGTAATTCTCAGGGATTTAAGCGCTTTAAAAGAGGTCTCTTGTTTTAGGAGACCTTTTCTTTGCTGCGGCGCAAGCTTTAAAATGACTGAAGCGTTTAAATACCTGAATGATAATTTTGATTTAACGGTCTGGGATAAAATCAGACCGAACCCCAGATTTGAGGATATGGTTGAAGCGGCAAAGCTGTTTAAAGAAAGAAAATGCGATTTCCTTATCGGTGCAGGCGGCGGTTCTCCGCTTGATTCCGCTAAAATGATAAAACTGCTTGTCACAAACAATGCCGAAACAGCGCTTGAAATGCCCATGACTGATAATGATATAGAATTTCTTGCGATTCCGACCACTTCGGGAACAGGTTCTGAGGCGACGAAATATTCAATATTTTATGTAAATGAAAGCGAAAAACATTCGATTTCTCACGACGGCTTTCTGCCGGATTATGTTATACTTGACGAAACGTTTCTGAAAACAGTGCCGCCTTATCAACGCAGATGCACCTGTATGGATGCGCTCTGCCATGCAATAGAAAGCTATTGGAACGTTAAAAGCGATGATGAAAGCAAAACGTATGCCGAAAAGGCAATTTGTCTTTTTATGCAGAGCAAAGACGGTTATATCGCAAACGAGTCCGCCGCAAACAGAAAAATGCTGATGGCGTCATATTACGCAGGCAAAGCAATCAATATAACGTCAACAACTTCCGCCCATGCCATGTGCTACAATATCACAATTAACTGTGGCACGGCGCACGGCCATTCGGTAGCTGTGAATCTTGCCGAAATATGGGATTATATGAATGAACACAATGAAAAAGTCAACGACAGCCGCGGCAGAGAATACGTTTTGGAGACGCTCGGTAAAATCGGCGTTTTGCTCGGAGGAAAAGACGCAAAGGACGGCGCGCGTATTTTCAGAAAGCTTGTGGAAAAATTTGAGCTTTATAGTCCAAAAGCCAATTTAAAACAGATTGAAAAATTTGTTGAAAGTGTCAATCCCTCCAGACTTCTGAATAATCCGACAACGCTCGGAAGTGACGATGTATTTGAGATATACAAGAGCGTTTTTAAAATCAGTTGACAAATAAAATTTCTTTTGTTATGATGTCTGTATCAACCGAAAGGAAAAAGCGATGTTCAGTATCCGTTTTGAACTTAAAAGAGAGAACGATTCTATGCGCAGACCGTATGGAAATAATCCGTTGTGCTCATTTACGGACAGGCAGGCTTTTCTCTTGCGGAGTATTCAATGATTTCAAGCCGTTGATGAGCATATCATCAGCGGCTTTTTTATATTCGGTAAAGGAGAAAGTATATGGCTCAATGTCAAATGTTGGGGTAGAGCGAATAAAATAAAGGACGAGATAAGGGACCGAACAGTTGAATTCAACTGT
>CANPXD010000073.1 GCA_947585615.1 uncultured Clostridia bacterium | reverse complement strand
TAACGGGACGCTCCTCGGCAGACAGCTTTCCCATCTGCTTGAGTATTGCCGTTAGTTCGCCTTTTTTTCCGAGAAATTTAATGCGCGCCTCTTCAAGCTGTTCCTTTGTTTCAAGAGATTCAAGCGCAGCCTTTGCGCTCTGCCTGATGTTTTCAAGCTGTGTCTTCATAAATGCTTTTTCCTTTCTTTCTAATTAAAAAGACTTGCCCCTTAAAATAGGGACAAGTCATAATAACCTGCGATACCACCCTTGTTTTTGCATCATCTGAGCAAACACTCTTTGAGCCTTTAACGCGGCTCGCTCCGTTTGCGCCTACTGTTTTGTTCAGCACAACCGCTCGGAAGGGAACTTCACCTTTATCGCCCATACAAAACTCACAGCCTAAGGTTTTGCTCTCTGAATGTTGAATAAAAGTTACTTTACTTCGTCTTAGCGTTTTTCACGCATATATTATATTACAGTCAAAGCAAATTTGCAATAGCTGTTTTTCTGTAATTTCAATTTTTATTCGGCAGTGTTATCTGCACGATGACGAAAAGAATCGTCATTTCGCTCAAATAAGCGCATTAACGTATTTCCGATCAAATTTTGCCTTTTTGTCAACAACAGTTCGGAACAAAAGCATATAATGCAGAAACCCATTACAATTTAATATTATCAGATTATGCCGGATTGAATAAAATATTTTACTCATTTACTGCGAAAACAGCTAAATAATTCAAATCAGCTCCTTTATTTTAAATACCTTGAACTCGATATAGCTGCTCGGTTGGGATTCGTACATAACTCCAATCGTATCCTCGTCTATCTGAACAAGGCAGGAGTAAGCAAAAAATCCCTCATTGATTTTTTTGCGCGCAATCCATTCAATTTGAGCGTACCTGCCTTTTTTTAATCGCAGTTTTCCGATTGAAAGGATACCGTTATCCCTTGTCTTTTCGCTCGGGTGAGAGCAGAAAACATAATTTCCGGCAGTTATTACGCTTTTTTGACATTTAGGTGCATAAACAGACGTTTTTTTACTTTTAATCCAGTTTTTTCCTCCGTTAAATGACAGTGAAACGGGCGATTTGCCGTATGAACTCTGCCTTCCTATACCGATCAGTGTTTTGTCCGGAGCTTCAATGAGCTGCCATTCATCCGTGTTTTCGGCATACGGCTGACCCACTGTTCTGTGCCACGTTTCTCCATTGTCGTCACTGTAGATGGCAACGGTTGATTTTCTGTCAACGTAAAGAGGCATGATAATTCTTCCGTCTGACGTTGTAAGTCCCGTACCCGGCGCGACCCCGAGAAATACCCCGTCGCTTTCCTTAAGAAACAGATGCGTGATGTCCTTTGGCTCAGACCATGTTTTGCCGTTATCCGTGCTCCTGAGCATAAATACATAACATCGCTTTGGAGCTTTCAGCGGCGCTCCGAAGGTGGTGTGCGCTCCTATTTCATTATCGCCCTTAGGTCCGTTAAGATAAATATTTCCGCAATATTCATCCTTTTTATAAAGTTCTCCGAGTCCCTCAACGCGGTAATCGGTAGGGTTCTTTGAACTGTCTGCAACGGTTCCGTCCTCTTTTATGTAGAAAAATTTTCCGTCTCTGTCATATAGGAGCATAAGCATTTTTCCGTCAAGCTGTGCAAACGGTGCTTTTTTCTTATCAAGAATTCTTTTATTGTGCAAGCCCTTGCATTCAGGCCAGAAATCAACAATCATAATCACATCGCCGTTTGGCGCAACCGCCATACAGGGATCAATAAAAAACGCTGACGAATAGCTTTCGGCAGAAATCTTTGTTTCTCTTGCAGGGGGCACGGCTACGGATTGAATCGCTGACCATGTTTTTCCGCCGTCATCGCTTGTGCGCACGGCGGTTTCTATATATCCCCAGTCGGCGCCGCAGGAAGCGCGGTCTATGGCGGCAACAAGCGTTCCTTCCGCATTAACTATGCTCGGGATTCGAAACGCGATTCCTCCGTTTTCGTTATTGCTCTGCAGAGTCATCTCTTCCTTAAGAAATTTCGGACTGCTTCCGCAGAAAAGCAAAGCAGAATTTTCCATAACAACACAGCCTTTCGGTAAAATGTAAAATACAGTTTTTACTGATTTGATTACAGATATTTTAACATAAAACGAACAGCTTTTGAATAACTTGTTTAAATCTATTGCAAAAATTATTTTTTTCTAGTAAAATAGTATGGAAATATTAAGTAAAGGAGGAATCATTATGCTTTGGGAAATCAAAAAATGCTGTTACAGAGTTTACCAGACGGTGTTTAAGGTTGCAATGAATTTTCTGGACTGGTCGGAACCGCAGCTTATTGAAGGGAAAGGCTCAATCCTGAAACTGCCTGAGTTTATCAAAAGCAAGGGAATAGGCAAGGTTCTTGTTGTTACGGATAAAGGTCTTATGGGACTTCATCTTCTTGACCCTATGTTTGACAAGCTGACTGAGGTGGGTATTGAATATGTTGTCTATGATGAGGTTAAGCCAAACCCCACAATACCGAACATCGAGGCGGCGAGAGAGATGTATATCAAAAATGGCTGTCAGGGCTTTGTTGCCTTTGGCGGAGGCTCTCCGATGGACTGCGCCAAGGCTGCCGCGGCAAGAGTTGTAAAGCCGAATCAGACAGTCCGCAAGATGAGAGGATACTTAAAAGTACATAAGAAACTGCCGCCGTTTTTCGCCGTCCCTACAACTGCAGGTACAGGCTCCGAAACAACGGTTGCCGCTGTTGTTACCGATCCCGAAACACATGAGAAAAACGCGATTAACGATATTTGTCTTCGTCCCAGATATGCCGTGCTTGACCCGGAATTAACCGTAGGTCTGCCACCGCACATCACATCGACAACAGGTATGGACGCGCTTACTCACGCTGTGGAGGCGTATATCGGCCGAAGCAACACAAGGCAGACGAGAGCGCAGGCGGAAAAAGCAACAAAGCTGATTTTCGAAAATGTTAAAGAGGCATACAACAACGGCTCTAATTATGAAGCAAGGGCGAATATGCTCAAAGGCTCATACTGGGCAGGCTGCGCATTTACACGCGCTTATGTAGGCTATGTTCACGCAATAGCTCATAATCTCGGAGGTCTTTACGGTACGCCGCACGGACTTGCAAACGCTGTTATTCTTTCGTATGTTCTTGAGTGGTACGGAGACTGCATTTATCCGCAGCTTTCAAAGCTTGCAGATGTTGCCGGCATTGAGGGCGCAAGCGATGCGGAAAAAGCTGTTAAATTCATAGAAGCAATCAAAAAGCTCAACGAAGATATGAATATTCCGTCGTCCTTTGATATGATCAAGGAAGAAGATTTGCCGACGCTTATTTCAAGAGCGCTTAAAGAGGGCAATCCCGGCTATCCCGTTCCTAAAATTATGAATTACGCGGATATGGAAAGCGTAATACGCAGATTTATGGCATAACCGTATATTGAAACAGAAAAACGCCTGTCAAGCTTTGGTTTGGCAGGCGTTTAGCAGTATTCGCCTTACAGAACAAATCTAAAAAACGGAAGAATAAAGATTTTAATAAGTATTTTTGTATGATTTACCAAATCCATTCTTGTTTTCTTATTCACTTTATAGTACAATTGTAATTAGCGGTGAGGATTTGCGGGCATTGCATAATGACTGCTGTGCTGATATTAAACCGCCAAAAAGGGGAAAGTTTATGGCAAATGTAAATACGTACACAAAAAAAGAACGCAATATGTATCTTGCGGGTATGTTCGGTCAGAATATGATTTATAACATAATCGCAACGGGTCTCATCGGTTTCTACCTTCAGTATGTAATCTATATTCCTGTCATTGCAATCGGTTGGATTGTTGCTGTTGCAAGAGTGTGGGACGCAATCAATGACCCTATGATGGGGACGATTGTAGACAAAACAAAAAGCAAATGGGGAAAATGCAGACCGTATTTGATTATTTTTCCCGCGATTATCGGCGTAATAACAATACTTACCTTTGTAAACGGCAACTATGCTGAGGCAACGACAAGCGCCGGAAAGGTTATAATTGTGGCATGGGCGGCCGTATCATATGTTTTATGGGGAATGCTCTATACTGTCGGAGATATTCCTCTTTGGGGGCTGACTTCTCTTATGACAGAGGATGAAAATGACCGCTCAAAGCTCCTTGGCTATGCAAGAATGGCAGCCGGAATCGGCGGAATCGGTGTTCTTGTTGTTCAGGTAGCACAGGCTGCGAGCGGTATATTTGCCGGAAGAGGAATGGAACAGAATAAGGCAAACCAGTACGGCTTTATATTAACAGTCATCGTTCTTACCGTTATAAGCACTATCCTGTTTGAGCTTGCAGGCGTAGGGACAAAGGAAAGAGTTAAAATGTCTGAAGAACGCCGCACAATGAAAGACAATTTCAAAATTATGTGGCAGTGCAAGCCTTTCAGACAGCTTCTTATTTCGGGCATTTTGAGAAGTCCGATTCAGCTTCTTATGCTGATTGCGATTTCGTTTGTAACTTATTATTTTGCAAACGGCGACTTTATGAATCTCTTTACCGAATCGGGCATAGACATCAGAATGCTGATTAATATAGGTATTATTGCCATAGGTATTTTTGCCGGTCAGTTCATCTCGATGGGCATAACTCCTGTTCTTGTTAAAAAGTTTGAAAACAAAACGCTGTATAATTTTTATTCAATAGGCGGTGCAGTTCCGTTTTTCCTGCTTTATGTTATTTACAAAATAGCAGGCGGAGATATTACTCCTGTTGGATGGGTTGCGGTTTCGGGTGTTGCACTTTTTTTCGCAAGCGCCGCAATGGGCGGTATAAACGTTATGCAGTCCGTAATGATTGCCGACTGCGTTGATTATGAGGAATATCGCACGGGTATAAGACCCGACGGAGTATTTTTCTCAGGTCAGAGCTTCATTACAAAGCTTTCCGGCGGTATTGCCGCTCTCATTCAGTCGTTTGCATACGGCGCTGTAGGTTTTTCCGATAAAAATGTTGAAATTATGAATGGCGCGCTTGCCAACGGAGAAAGCTTTATAACGTACAACGGCGGAAAATACGCATCTGTTATGTTTATGCTTATTTCCGTTCCGCCTGCAATCGGTATGCTGCTTTCTGCAATTCCGACGATCAAATATGCGCTCAGCGACAAGGAGCATTCAAAAATTCTCGGAGTTCTTGTTAAAAGGCATTCGGGCAGCGAAAAATAATGATTCTCCAAAATGAAAGGCGGAATCCATTTATGAAGCAGTACCTTGAAGTGGGAAAAATCACGAATACCCACGGAATAAAAGGCGAGCTTAAGCTTGAATTGTGGTGCGACGATATAGATTATATAAGGCAGTTTAAAACACTGTATACTGACGATAAGGGTAAAAACGCCCTGACGCTTTTTTCCGCCCGTCAGCAGAAAAACTGCGCAATTCTGAAATTTTCGGAAATAAATTCCGTTGAAGAAGCTCTGCCGTATAAAAATAAAATTCTTTTCGGGAACCGCGGAGATGCAAAAATAGACAAAAATGCAAATTATATTCAGGATTTAATCGGATGCTATGTTGTTGATATGAATACCAATGAGGAATACGGCAGGGTAGAAGACGTTGTAAACTACGGAGCTTCGGATATTCTTGATATTGAAAGTTGGGGAAAGCATCGATACGTTCCGATGATACCCGATATTATCAAGGAAATAAACACGGAATATCAGGTGATTCGCATTCTGCCTATGAAAGGACTTTTTGATGAGAATTGATATTCTTACACTTTTTCCGGATATGTGCAACGCCTATATTTCAGAAAGTATAATCGGAAGGGCGCGCAGCGCAGGAAAGGTTGAAATCGAGTGTACCGATATAAGGGAATACACAGAGGATAAGCATCGAAGAGTAGACGACACACCGTATGGCGGCGGAATGGGAATGATTATGTCTCCCCAGCCTGTTTACAGCTGTTTCACGGCGCTTTGCGAAAGGCTTGGAAAAAAGCCTCATTTGATTTATCTTACTCCTCAGGGTAAAACACTTACACAGGAAAGAGTAAAAGAGCTTTCAAAGCTTGATAATATTGCGTTGCTGTGCGGAAGATATGAGGGAATAGACGAAAGAGTCATTGAGGAACTTGCCCCTGAGGAAATATCTGTCGGTGACTATGTTCTCACGGGAGGAGAATTACCTGCTCTGATAGTTGCTGACGCAGTGTCAAGAATGCTTCCGGGCGTACTTTCCGACAACGAGTGCTTTGAGGTGGAAAGTCATTTTGAATCACTGCTTGAATATCCTCAGTATACACGCCCCTATGAATGGCGTGGAAGAAAAGTTCCCGAAGTCCTTATTACAGGTCATCATGAAAATGTTAAAAAATGGAGACGCGAGCAGTCTCTCAGCAGGACGTTTGAAAGACGGCGGGATATGCTCGAAAAAGCACGCCTGTCCGACAGTGACAGAGACTATTTGTCGAAGCTTGAAAACGTTTAAAAAACGATTTCCAAATATTAACCATGTATATACTTATCATATGTGAAATTTGCACAAAACCTGTTAATAAAATTTGTTTCAAATTCATAAAGCATACGAACTTTAACCTGACCGGTTGACCTCTTTAACTTTAGTGGTATAATATGTATCGTAAACTAAAGAGCTCAATGACGCATCCGAGTTTATATTTATCATATGAGAGGTTTTAATTATGTTTGTTAAAGATGTAAAAGTAGAGAATCAGGTTGGACTTCACGCCCGTCCGGCAACATTTTTTATTCAGAAGGCCAACGAATTTAAATCATCAATCTGGGTAGAAAAGGAAGAAAGAAGAGTAAACGCGAAGTCGCTTTTAGGTGTGCTTTCACTCGGAATTATGGGCGGCACGGATATTCGTATAATTGCAGACGGCTCTGATGAGGAAAGCGCAGTAGAAGGTCTTGTTGCCCTCGTTAAAAGCGGATTTACCGATTAATTAAAACTTTTTCAGAAGAATAAACGGTACAGAGCAATCTGTACCTTTGTTTTTTATTGGAAAGCAATTCTATACATAATAATTACGATTTGTTGGAGGTGAGAATGTGAACGAAAAGGAACTGAGAAAAAAGGCGATGGCGCTGCCGCAGCAGCCCGGCGTCTATATAATGAAAAACAAGGATAAAAAAATTATCTACATCGGCAAGGCTAAAAAACTCAAAAACAGAGTTTCCTCTTATTTCGGCTCACATTCAAATCATTCTCTTAAGGTCATCAGAATGGTCGAAAATGTTGACGATTTTGACTATATACTCGTTGACACCGAGTTTGAGGCACTTGTGCTTGAATGTTCTCTTATCAAGCAGCATATGCCGAAATACAATATCCTTCTTAAAGATGACAAAGGATATAAATATATCAAAATTACAAAAGAAGAATTTCCGAGAATTTCCGAGAGCAAGCGCATTGATGATGACGGGGCGACATATGTGGGTCCGTATATTTCTAATTTTTCCGTAAAACAGGCAGTCGATGAGACGCTCAAAATATTTAAACTTCCGCGGTGCAGCAAGAAGTTTCCGCGCGATTACGGAAAATCAAGACCCTGTCTCAACGGCTTTATGGGTTTGTGTTCCGCACCGTGCGCAGGGCGTATAACAAAGGAAGAATATGTAAATAATGTTAATGACGCTGTTGCGTTTTTAAAAGGCGGCAGTCAGACTACCGTAAATGAAATGACGCGCCAGATGAACGAGCTTTCAGACAATCTTCAGTTTGAGGAGGCTGCTAAGCTGCGTGACAGAATCAGAGCCATAAAAAATCTTGACGAAAAGCAGAAAGTTGTTTCAATAAATGTGCCTGAGGAAGATGTTTTTGCGCTTGTAAACGGTAAAAAGAAAGCGTGTTTTGAAGTGCTCAGATTTGAAAACGGCAGACTGACGGACAGTGAATTCTGGCTCATAGATTCTGTTGATGATTTACCGTCAGCAAGATTTGAACTGATTGAGCGTTATTATGCAATGAGAGAGCGTATACCGGCAAGAATAGCAGTTGACGGAGAAATAGAGGATGAGGAGCTCCTTTTGCGGTTTCTTGAAAGCAAGAGAGGGAAAAAAGTTGAATTTATCCATCCGCAAAAGGGTGAGCATTTGTCCATATTAAAACTATGTATACAGAATGCCAATGAAAGGCTTGCGCAGAATGAAGGCAGACTCGGAAGAGAATTCGCCGCACTTGAGGAACTTGCGCAGCTGCTTGGCCTTTCCAAGCCGCCCGAATATATTGAAAGCTATGATATTTCTCACACCTTCGGTGCTGACAACGTTGCCGGTATGGTTGTATTTCATAACGGAAGACCTATGAAATCAGCATACAAAAGGTTTTCCGTAAAAGGCTTTGACGGTCAGAATGACGTAGGTTCGATGAACGAGGTTATAACACGCCGTTTTAATCATTTTTATAATGATGAGGAGGGCAGCACTTTTAAAATTCTGCCGGACCTGATACTTCTTGATGGAGGTCAGCCTCAGGTGAATGCTGTGTTGCCCGTTATTAAGAATGCAGGTCTGCATATACCCGTTTTCGGAATGGTAAAGGACAGCAAGCACAGAACAAGAGCGATTGCCTTTGACGGCGGTGAAATTGAAATAAATTCGCACAGAAGCGCGTTTACTCTTGTTTCAACGATTCAGGAAGAGGTACACCGTTTTGCGATAACATATCATCACAATAAGCATAAAAAGACCTCCTTTTCGTCAAGCTTGATGAGCATTGATGGAATAGGAGAAACTAAGGCGAAGGCCCTTTTAAAATATTTTAAGACCATTTCAAAAATCAGGGAAGCATCTGTGCAGGAAATGGAAGCCTGCCCGGGAATAAGTAAAAAAAATGCACAAAGTATTTATAATTTTTATCACAAAATGTAAAAATTCCCGTTATTAAACTTGACGAGCAGGCAGTTCAAATGTATAATGTTTAATGTATAAAAACTTCGGCGGGTATTTTAATTTGT